>CAZQLJ010000101.1:0-6892 GCA_964594085.1 uncultured Clostridium sp. | reverse complement strand
AGCTGTCCTGGAACAGAATGGAATTCTTGACTACTGCTCCCTTTCCAACGTGCACGCCGCGGAAAATTATAGAATTTTCGACCGTACCCTCGATCACGCAACCCTCTGCAACGACCGAATTGGTTACCTTTGCGCCGTCGCAATATCTGGTGGGCGCGGAGTTACGCACCTTGGTAAGCACGGGACGGTTCTTGACGCCAAAGAGTCTTTCTCTCGCGTCTGCCTCAAGCAGCTTCATCGAGCACTCGAAATAGCCCTCAAGCGAGCCGATGTGCGCGTACCAACCGTCATACTTATAGACCTTATACGCTGCCTTGCCGATATTCTTCATAATGATGTCGCGCAAGAAGCTGTTATGTCCGCGGGAGATAGCCGTTTCAACCACGTTAAGAAGGTACTGTCTCTTCATAACCATAATGTTGATATACACCTGTGTATCCTCGGACACGTGGTCCTCGAATACATCGGTAACGTTATCGTTCTCGTCGGATTTGATGAGAGTCAGTATTTCATTTTCACTAACTCCCGTGAGGTCAGTGCTCTTGGTAACAAACGTGATATCTGCTCCGCTTGTAGCATGTCTTTCTATAACGTCGTTGAGGTCGATATTGCAGATGACGTCACAGTCCGACATAACTATGTAATCCTCGTTGCAGCGGTTGAGAAAGTTCACGGTACCCATAAGCGCCTCGAGACGAGAGGTATAGAACTTATTTGCACCCGCATTGTCAAACGCAGTAACGAAGGGGGGCAAAAGCTTGATTCCGCCCGAGCGACGCGCGAGATCCCAGTCCTTTCCGTTTCCGAGATGGTCGAGAAGCGACTGATAATTGTTATGGGTTACGAGTCCTATTTTGGAAATTCCCGAATTAACCATGCTTGAAAGCGCAAAATCTATAAGGCGGTATCTGCCGCCAAAGGGCACACTTCCGATGGTTCTCATTCTTGTGAGCTCGGGAATGCTGTTATCGTGTATATTTGAAAATATAAGACCTACTGCTGTCATTTCTCTGCCCTCCTATCAAAGCTCTGAAATTATTGCGCCGTCTTCAATAACGGTGCCGTTGGGTACGTCGATATCCTCGCCAAGCACGGTGATTCCCTTTGCCTTATCTCTGGAAACTCCGACTATCGCTCCTGCGCCGACGTTAACTCCCGTATCGATGATCGAGTAGTTGACCGTTGCTCCCGAGCCGATGACCGTATCTCCCATAAGCACGCAATCCTTTACGTATGCGCCGGGCATAACCTTTACGCCCGAGCCGAGAACACAGTTCTTGACCGTTCCGTAGATCTCACAGCCGTCGGTAACGTAGCTGTTGACGATCTTCGCGTTCTCACCGATGAACTGCGGTCCGTTAGACTGATTTCTTGAATAGATCTTGAAGTTAGGATCGTTGAGGTCGAGCACGGGATCTGTGCCGAGGAGGTCCATATTAGCCTCCCAGAGCGAGTTGATCGTTCCAACGTCCTTCCAATATCCCTCGAAGCTATACGCGAACATCTTTTCGCCTGCCCCGAGCATATTGGGAATGATATTCTTACCGAAGTCGTTGGAGGAATTGGGATCTGCCTCATCCTCCTCGAGATACTTCTGAAGCTTTTCTCTTGTGAAGATATATATACCCATCGACGCGTTGGTGCTATCGGGGTTCTTGGGCTTCTCGGTAAACTTATATATCGAGCCGTCCTCATTTGCGCTCATAATACCGAAGCGGCTTGCCTCTTCGATCGGAACGTCGATAACTGCGATAGTACAGTCTGCACCCTTTGCCTTGTGATACTCGAGCATCTTGGCATAGTCCATCTTATAGATATGGTCACCCGAGAGGATAAGAACGTATTCGGTGTCGTATCTGTTGATAAACGCGAGATTCTGATAGATCGCGTTTGCAGTGCCCTTATACCAGTCAGCAGATTTCTGACCCTGATACGGGGGCAAGATCTTTACGCCGCCCCAGATTCTATCGAGATCCCACGGCTGTCCGTTGCCTATGTACTCATTCAAAACGAGGGGTTGATATTGGGTCAGTACTCCCACGGTGTCGATGCCCGAGTTGATACAGTTCGACAGGGTGAAGTCGATAATTCTGTACTTTCCTCCGAAGGGTACTGCCGGTTTTGCGGTTTTCGTCGTCAAGGCATACAAACGCGAGCCCTGACCTCCTGCAAGCAACATTGCCACACATTCTTTTTTCTTAAACATAAGAACTCTCCTCTATGATAAAAAATTAATGGTACGCGATTTTTCCGAACTCTCGGACAAAGGGATATTGCTGTATTTACGTGTTATTTTTTCTCTTTTTTTGTTCTCTTACGTTTTGTCGGATTTTTTTGACCGACCGGCCTTTTTGAGGTCATTTTCAATATGACTGCTCCAAGAGGGGGCACGCGAAGGTGTATTCCCTCCGAATATTTGCCAAACACTTTATCCCGTGTGCTTTCAAACTGCACTCCCGTGTTTGTCACACCGCTTCCGCCGTATCTTTCGTCGTCGGAATTGAATATTTCCTCGTAAATTCCTGCCTCAGACACACGAAGGAAGAAGTTTTCATAGGTCGTTGGCGTGAAATTTATTATCACTACCAGCTCGCTGCCGTTAGAGGCTATTCTGCGATAGGATATGATGCTATCCTTTGAGTTATCGGGGTCTATCCACTGATATCCCTTCCAGCTGTCGTCGATCTCCCAGAGCTGCGGTGAACGCAGATAAAGATCGTTGAGCTCCGCGCAGAAGAACTGATGCTTGGCGTGAGTTTCGTAGTCAAGCAAGAACCACTCGATCTGACCGTCGTGTGCCCACTCGCGAAACTGACCTATCTCCGAGCCCATAAAAGTGAGCTTTTTGCCCGGACAGGTCATTCTGTAGACCTCAAAAGCTCTCGCCCCCGCAAATTTACACCAGTAGTCGCCTTGCATTTTATCAAGGAACGATTTTTTTCCATGAACCACCTCGTCGTGTGATATCGGCAGTACGAATCGCTCGTTAAAGGCATATATCATCGGGAAGGTGAGCTTGGAATGATTGTCCGATCTGTATTTAAAATCGGTGGTGGCATAACCGAGAGTATCATTCATCCAACCCATATTCCATTTGAGGTCGAAGCCAAGTCCCTGACCCTCAGTCGAGGTAACTCCCTGCCACGCGCTCGACTCCTCCGCGATCATCAGCACGTCGGGATGGAGCTCCTTTACGGTACGGTTGAGCTTTTGCAGAAAATCTATTCCCTCGAGGCAACGGCTGTCGCCGTATTCGTTCGGAGTCCAATCGCCCGGGGCGCGATCGTAATCGAGATATATCATAGACGACACCGCGTCGACTCGCAGGCCGTCGGCATGATATTTTTCGATCCAATAAAGTGCGTTTGATATAAGGAACGAACGAACCTCTGCCTTTCCAAGGTCAAATCTTAAGGTTCCCCAGCCCCAAAGCTCAGATCTCTGAGGATCGGCATATTCGTACAGCGGCTCGCCGTCGAACAGGCGAAGTCCGAACTCGTCCTTGACGAAATGGGCGGGCACCCAATCGAAGATCACACCGATACCCGCACCGTGCATAATGTCCACAAAGCGCATAAGGTCCTTCGGCTCGCCGTATCTTGAAGTCGGGGCATAAAATCCGCCGACCTGATATCCCCACGAGCCATTGAATGGGTGCTCGGAGATCGGCATCAGCTCAACGTGGGTATATCCCATCTGCTTGACGTACGGCACGAGCTCCTCGGCGATCTCCCTATAAGTAAGATAGCTTCCGTCGTCTCGTCTCTTCCACGAGCCGAGATGCAACTCGTATATATTCATCGGACGTGAATAAAAGTTCGTATCCTCTATGCGCTGCTCAAGCCAGCCGCGGTCTCTCCACCGATATCCGCCGATATCGGCAACTATAGATGCCGCATGCGGAGGGTTGTCCATACGGTAGCCGTACGGGTCCGACTTATAGATAACTTTATCGTGCGTGCAGAATTTGAATTTGTACAGATCTCCGATCTTCACCTCGGAATCGGGGATCTTTACTTCCCAGACTCCCTCTTCGGTCGATCTGTTCATAGGATGCGCGTCCGACCAGTCGTTAAAGCTCCCCGTTACGAATGCGCTCTCGGCATGCGGTGCGTATACGCGGAATACAAAATTCCCCTCTTTTTTGATCACCCCAAAAATTTCGTAGGCTTTTTTTGAGTCACCCGAATGAAACAACTTCATTTGAGTGTTTAGACTTTTTTCCGTCATATCTGACACCTCCGTGAACGATAAGGCTTTACGCTTCGCTTTAGGACGCAATACTCCTACTACTATTATACCACTCCTTTTTTTTCGTGTCAATGCACATTTCTTATAAATATACATTAATATATGTGGTAAAATTGCCAATATATCTTAAGGACGTCATCATTTTCGGCTTTTGATCCCACATCTGAGGCAAAAATAGTGTTGACAACACTTGATTTTTGTGATACAATAAAGTGATATATTGTTTGAATTTTAAGATTGGAGGATCATGTGATGGCCGACGGAATTATCTATTTTCCCAATATCGTCGGAAACGACATGCTTATCCGCCGCTTGTCAAAGGATATATCGGAAAGCAGACTTTCTCACGCATACGTTATCGAAGGTGCAAAGGGCAGCGGACGACACACGATCGCCAAAGAGGCTATCGCCGCCATAGAATGTGAGGCTCGATCCGACGACAAATCTCACACTTCCGTGCCATGCGGCAGGTGCAAAAGCTGTGAAAAGATACTGTCAGGAAAGTCTCCCGACGTGATCACTCTCGGACTTGAGGGTGAAAGATCCTCTATCGGTGTTGAGACTATCAGAAATCTGAAAAACGACATTTACACCGCACCAAACGATCTTTCAGTCAAGGCTTATATTATCGAGGACGCGGATCTTATGACTCCGCAGGCTCAAAATGCGTTTTTGCTCTCTCTTGAGGAGCCGCCCTCGTACATCATATTCTTTCTGATATGCGAAAATTCCGCAAATCTTTTGGAGACCGTGCGCTCACGCGCTCCGACGCTTCGAACGCAGAGATCTTCTTCTGAAGAACTTGAAGAATATCTGCTTAAAAACGACAGTCGCGCCGCAGAATTAAAAACCACCTCGCCGCGCGAATGGGACGAGATAATTTGTATGAGTCAAGGCTCAATCGGAAACGGTCTTGAGCTGCTCGATGCCAAAAAACGCGCTCGCTTGCTTGAATACCGAAGCGTTGCAAAAAGTCTGGTCACGATGCTCGGCAGATCTAACAAGGTTGCGGTTCTCGAAGCGATCTCATCGATTGGAACAAAGAGATCCGAGGTATGCAGACAGCTTTCGTTTTTGCAAAGTGCTCTGCGCGATCTGTTGCTTTTAAAGAGATGCGAGACTGCTCCTCTCTGCTTTTTCGAAAGACGGGACGATGCCATTGAGCTCTCGACTAACTTCACTGCTCATACGCTCCTGTCTCTTTACGATGCATCGCTCGTGGCAGTGGACGATCTCGAAGCAAACGCAAACGTACGCCTGACTCTGATGAATATGATGCAGAGTGCAGGACTTATTTAAATCACGAAAAATCCCAATTCAAAAAGGTTGGTAAAAATATGAATTCAGATACAAGACCAAACAATCAGGGCAAGCCGAACGGTTCGGATAACGCTCAATCCAACAACAAAAACAAGAAAAAGCCGTATTACATCAAAAGAAAAAAGCGTCACGGCAATAACGGAAATCCTCAAAATCGTGAGCGAGCTCAAGAAAAAAAGAATGAGCTCGAAAACGACGAGCTTCAGCGCGTGGAGTCTGAAAACACTCTCGACGTCGTAGTCGTTGAGGCGGACGACAGTATGGTTCCCGAGGTCATCGTCTCCATTGAAGATGACGACACTCCCAAGGTTCACGTGACCGGTGTTCGATTCAAGCCCGGCGGAAAGGTCTATTTCTTCGCCAAGGGTGATCTTGAACCCAAGAGCTCATCATACGTTATAGTTGAGACTGCACGCGGTCTCGAATTCGGAGAGGTTGCTTTCGGCGACCGTGAGGTCAAGGAATCCGCGCTTGTTCCTCCGCTTCGTCCCGTCGTTCGTATCGCTACCGACGAGGACATTCAGCGCAACAAGGAAAACAAAAAGAAGGAAGACGAGGCATTTAAGATCTGCGCCGAAAAGATCCAGAAGCACGGTCTTAGTATGAAGCTTCTTGAAGCTCAATATTCCTTTGACAACTCCAAGCTTCTCTTCTATTTCACATCTGCAAACAGAGTCGATTTCAGAGAGCTCGTCAAGGATCTTGCAAGCGTATTCAAGACACGTATTGAGCTCCGTCAGATAGGTATACGCGACGAGGCAAAGATCATGGGCGGTCTCGGAGTTTGCGGCAGGCCTCTTTGCTGCTCGACCTTCCTTTCCGATTTCGTTCAGGTTTCCATCAAGATGGCCAAGGAGCAAAATCTCTCGCTCAATTCCGGAAAGATATCGGGATGCTGTGGCAGACTTATGTGTTGCTTACAGTACGAATACGGCACCTACGTGGAGGAAACAGCAAAAACCCCTCCCGTTGACTCCACCGTCAAGACCAAGGACGGAATCGGCACAGTAACCGAGGTCAGTCCTCTTACGGCTACTCTCAAGGTAAGACTCAAGGACAAGCCCGATTCATCTCCCATAGTATACAAAAGAGATGACGTTACTTTGATCTCAAAGCCGACTGCAAAGAAAAACGAGGATTGATTCGGCAAATTAGCCTATGCTAACTGTGCGATTTTGTGCAATCCGCATAAATTATCTTGAAAATTTTGTACACAACGATACTTGAAAATTTGATCGGATTGTGATACAATGGTAACATCAAAAATATATGGAGGTACATTTCTATGGCATACAAGATTTCCGACGATTGCATCTCTTGC
>CAZQLJ010000100.1:0-7119 GCA_964594085.1 uncultured Clostridium sp. | reverse complement strand
TCAACATCTCCCCCTCTTTAAGAATTCTCCCCCTCTGCCCTTCGGGCGCATCCAAGATCCAATGCTTACAGCCGAGGCGTTGAACTGTCAATGGGGCTTCTTGTCCCTCTAAAACATTCGCTCACTTTTATTGCTCGCACACGCTTGTGCTCGCAAGATGGCGAGAACAAGTGAGGTCTTTGGTGCGCCGCGTGGTTAATGGTAAAAAGGTGGCGTAACAAGCCGTAGAAAAATCGCCTCACTATTCGCCTGCGGCGTAACAAGCCGTAGAAAAATCGCTTCACTATTCGCCTGTGGCGTAACCTTGCGAAGCACAAGCGTGTGCGAGCAATAAGCATTACTATGGTTTCTAGTGGACGAAAGAGCCACATCAGGAAGTTCGACCACACGGAAACAGAACCGGAAACACAGGGTGCCGAAGGCGATGAGGGGGGTTCTTAGGGGGGAGATGGCGCAATGATTCGGGCTTTAAGTTTTCAAACCGAAGCGCTCTGTTACCGAATCATAAGTCCCTATCCCCCCGAGCAGCGTTTCTTTGGCGAGAGCAAATGCCTCGCATTTGCGCGCCGAAGCGAAGCGCAGGCAATTTTCATTGCCGCTGTTGGCAAGAAATGAACATATATCCGAATTCAGTCACCTTTAACCCAAAATCCGCAAAGGGAGAGAAAATCCGCACAGATCTCCTCTCCCCCGCAAAATATCTTATCTTACTCTCTCTCCAAGAGGAGTGTCTTTATCAAGGAATACGACTCTTACAGTCTCCTCGCCCGAAGCGAGAATCATTCCGTTCGACTCAATACCGCAAAGCGTCGCAGGCTTAAGATTAGCCACGACGATTATCTTCTTACCGATAAGGTCCTCGGGCTGATACCACTTCGCGATGCCCGAAACGACCTGTCTCTGCTCGTATCCGAGGTCTATCTTAAGCTTGAGCAGCTTCTTCGCCTTCGGCACCTTTTCGCACTCAAGGATCTTCGCCGTGCGAAGCTCAACGCCCATAAAGTCCTCAATACCTATAAGTGCGCAACCCTCAGGCTTCTCGGGGATCTCCGCCGCCTTGGCAGCAGCCTCTGCCGCAGCCTTCTTCGCCGCCATTTCAGCCTCAAGCTCGGCGAGCAGCTTCGCCTCGTCAATGCGGGCAAAAAGCACCTTGGAGTCGCCAACTGTCGAGCCGACCTCAACGCCGCCGAATTTTTCGAGCGTGCCGATGGAACTGAACTGATCTGCCTGTTTTTCAAGCTTTTCTGCGCTCACTCCGTCAAGCATATCGTCAAGGGTGAGCGATACGCCGAGCATATCAAGAATCTCCGCCGCCGTCTTGGGAATAAAGGGAGAAAGCATAACAGCTCCCCAACGGATCGCCTCAAGCAGATTGTAAAGCACCGTGCCAAGACGCGCCTTCTTGCTCTCGTCCTTTGCGAGAGTCCAGGGCGTAGTTTCATCAATATATTTATTCGCGCGCGAGAGCATCTCAAAAATGCACTCAAGCGCATCGGCGATCCTGAACGCGTCCATGTTCTTTACAAGACCGTCAAATGCCTTGACACAAGCCGCCTTCAACTCGTCGTCAAGAGCCTCTGCCTCGCAGGGCGCCTGAACCACCTTGTCAAAATATTTCTTCTGCATATCGAGAGTACGCTTAACGAGATTTCCGAGATTGTTAACAAGGTCGGTGTTGAATCTCTTGATAACCGTCTCGTAGGTAATGCTTCCGTCGTTTGCGAAGGGCATCTCGGCAAGCGCGTAATATCTCACGCCGTCAACGCCGAAGCGTCCTGCAAGCTCGTCGGCATAGATCACGTTTCCGCGCGACTTGGACATCTTGTCCGCGCCGAAATTGAACCAGGGGTGACCAAATATCTGCTTCGGCAACGGAATGTCGAGCGCCATTAAGAAGATAGGCCAATATATAGTATGGAAACGAAGAATATCCTTACCAATAACGTGAACGTCACAAGGCCAGTATTTCTTGAACTTGTCGCTCTGCTCCTCGTAGGATTTGTCGGGGTCGTAGCCGATCGCGGTGATATAGTTGGTCAGCGCGTCAAGCCAGACGTAAGTGACGTGACGAGTGTCAAAGGTCACGGGAATGCCCCAGGAGAACGAGGTTCTCGAAACGCAAAGATCCTGCAAGCCACCCTCGACCTTAAGGAAGTTGTTTACCATTTCCTTCTTTCTCGACTCAGGCTGAATGAACTCGGGGTGGCTCTCGATATGAGAAAGCAGTCTGTCGGCATACTTGCTCATCTTGAAGAAGTAAGCCTCCTCCTCCGCCTTCTGTACGGGTCTGCCGCAGTCGGGGCACTTACCGCCCTCTGCCTGCGTTTCGGTGAAGAAGGACTCGCAGGGAGTGCAGTACCAGCCCTCATATTTTCCTTTATATATATCACCCTGATCGTAGAATCTCTTGAATATCTTCTGAACAGCCGCCTCGTGATAATCATCGGTGGTGCGGATAAAGTGGTCGTAATCAACGTCCATATTGTCCCAAAGCTCTCTGATCTCACCCGCTACGCCGTCAACGTACGCCTTGGGGGTAATGCCCGCGTCACGCGCGAGATCCTCGATTTTCTGACCGTGCTCGTCGGTGCCCGTGCAGAAAAAGACGTCAAAGCCCATCTGCTTTTTATATCTTGCCATAGCGTCGGTCATGATCGCTTCGTAGGTATTGCCAAAATGAGGCTTCTTCGACGCGTACGCGATTGCCGTCGTTATATAGTATTTCTGTTTGTTCTGCTCCATAGCTTTCACCTTACACGCTGCGAATGGGCAGCGCGCCTTTCATTTCGTCATTTGCTTTCGCATTTTTGGTTGAAGATTACTACATTATATCATTATATCAAAAAGTTGCCTGCATTGCAATAGCTTATGCAAATTTTTTTCGTTTTTATGCGGCAAAAACCTTGTGAAATCGTCAAAAATTTAACCTATGTAAAAATATATCATAAATTGTAATTATTTCCAATATTGTATGCTTTTAGGCGCTCTTTGTTAATTATTTGTCACAATTTTTGGTTATTTTTTTGACAGTGGCATTTTTTATAAAAATTGCAAAAAAACGCGCCCCTAATTTCGTGCACTATTTACCACCCAATTTAAACAAACCTCTTGCAATTTGTTTTTTTATTTGCTATAATATTATTGAAGAATTGTTTGCCTTTTCCCAATTTTCACAAAATGGGCAAAAAGCACGGCAAATATCACTAAAATCAACCTCGCGTGGCCTAAAAGTGCGCGAATATCACGAAAGGAACGGTCCGAAACATGAAAATTCTGGTTATCAACGCCGGAAGCAGTTCTCTGAAGTATCAGCTCTTTGATATGGAGAACGGTCAGGTGCTCGCAAAGGGACTTTGCGAAAAGATCGGCTTGACGGGAGCAATAACTCACAAGCGCCCTGGCAAAGAAACCTACGAGGCAGATTATCCAATGCCTACTCACAACGAAGCTATCGCTCTCGTTCTTAAGCTGCTCACAGACTCCGAGTACGGAGTTATCTCGAGCGTAGACGAGATCAGTGCGGTCGGTCACAGATTTGCTCACGGCGGCAAGCTCACCAAGTCCTGCCTGCTCGGCGAAGAAGAGATCAAGTACATCGAATCCATCATTCCCATCAATCCCCTTCACGGTCCTCCCGCACTCAAGGGCGTTGCCGCTTGTAAGGCTCTGATGGCAGACACCCCCCACGTAGGAGTTTTCGACACCTCCTTCTACTCGGGATTCGACAAAAAGGCGTATATCTATGCGCTTCCTTATGAATGGTACGAAAAGTACGGCGTACGCCGCTACGGCTTCCACGGAACCAGCCACCGCTTTGTTTCGGCAAAGGCGTGTGAGTTCCTCGGACTTGACTATAACAGCACAAAGATCGTTTCCTGCCACATCGGCTCGGGTTCCTCTATCACCGCAGTCAAGAACGGTCAGGCGATCGATACCTCCCTCGGCTTCACTCCTCAGGAGGGTCTGCCCATGGGTACCCGCTGCGGCTCAATCGACCCCTCGATAGTTCCCTACATTATCGAGCAGACCGGCATGAGCGCGGCTGAGGTAAACGATATAATGAATAAGAAATCCGGACTTCTCGGTGTCTCGGGCGTATCCAACGACGCGCGCGACGTCTGGGCGGCAGCCGCACAGGGCAACGAGAGAGCTCAGCTCGCTATGGACCTTCTCGTTCACAATGCGAAGAAGATCATCGGCTCGTACGTAGCTGAAATGAACGGCATCGACGTTCTTATCTTCACCGCAGGTCTCGGAGAGAACGACCGCAAGGCAAGAGAGCTTATCGCAGAGAATATGGAATTCTTCGGCATCAAGCTCGACAAGGATGCAAACCTTAACGGCCCCAGAGGCGAGAACCTCGTGATCAGTGCACCCGACTCGAAGGTCAAGGTCGTCGTTATTCCCACCGACGAGGAATATATGATCGCATCCGATACCTACGAGCTCGGTAAATAAGAATCAAATTAAATTGAGATAAATTTCAGAAAGGATACCAAAAAAATGGCAAAATCACCCTTTGAAATCAAAAAAGAAATCTGTGACATCGGTAAAAGAATTTACGATCACGGCTTCGTAGCAGCAAACGACGGTAACATCTCTGTTAAGGTTGGCCCCAACGAGTACTACTGCACTCCTACAGGCGTATCCAAGGGCTTCATGACCCCCGATATGATCATCAAGATCGACGGCAACGGAAACAAGATCGACGGTAAGCTCAACCCCTCCTCCGAGATCAAGATGCACATGAGAGTTTATCAGGAGCGTCCCGATGCTAACGCAGTCGTTCACGCTCATCCCCCCGTTGCTACCGCTTTCACGGTTGCAGGCGTAGAGCTCGACCAGTACATTCTCCCCGAGGCTATCCTTACCATTGGTAACGTTCCTACCTGTGACTACGGTATGCCCTCCACCATGGAGATCCCCGAGTCCCTCATGCCCTACATACAGAAGCACGACGCGTTCCTTCTCAAGAACCACGGTGCTCTTACCGTTGGTAACACCCTTCTCCGTGCTTGCTTCACTATGGAAGAGGTTGAGTTCAACGCAAAGATCAACCTTTACGCTCGTCAGATCGGCGTAGGCAAGACTGCTCACATCGAGGAGATCTCCTGCCACGAGCTCGAGAGACTTATGGAGCTCCGCAAGAAGATGGGTCTTCCCGGCAAGCACCCCGGTTGTAAGTCCTGCCCCAACAACGGCACCTCCAACTGCAAGTGCAAGGACGGCAAGGGTAACTGCAGCTGCGGTTCTCACAGCGCTCCCCAGGGCGACGACCTTGTAGCTGACATCACAAGAAAGGTTCTCGCAGCTCTCGGCAAATAATTCGATTGCGAAAGCTTCATTATATTAAATAACGAATTTTTTGAAAGGAGCGTCCGAAGACATGATAAACAATCTTACAGAGGCACAGGTTCGTGAAATCGTTTCAAGAGTCGTGTCCGAGTATAACAAGCCCAAGACCGAGGCTTCGGCTAAGGAATGGGATGCTACGCAGTATCACGGACGCAAGCTCATAGGTATCTACGCTACAATGGAAGAGGCTATTGAAGCGGCAAACAAGGGATACAGAGCAGTTCGTGCTATGTCGGTAGCAGAAAGAGAAAAAATCGTTACAGCAATCCGCGAGCTTACAAGAGCGGAAGCAAGAAACATGGCCGCTCTCGGCGTTGCTGAAACAAAAATGGGCAGAGTTGACCACAAGTATGCAAAGCATCTCCTTGTTGCCGACAAAACACCCGGAACCGAAGACATCATCTCCGAGGCAAAGACAGGTGATAACGGTCTCACCCTCACGGAAATGGCGCCCTTCGGCGTAGTCGGTGCCATCACACCCTCTACAAACCCCTCGGAAACGGTAATCTGCAACAGTATCGGTATGATCGTTGCGGGCAACGGCGTTGTATTCAACCCCCACCCCGGCGCGATCGCAACCTCCAACTATGCAGTTGACCTCGTAAACCGCGCGGTAAGATCCGCGGGCGGCCCCGAGGTTCTGGTAGCAAGCGTAGTTAAGCCTACTCTTGACACCGCAAACGTAATGTACAAGCATCCCCTCATCAAGCTGCTCGTTTGCACGGGCGGTCCCGGTGTCGTAAAGGCCGTTCTTTCCTCGGGTAAGAAGGCGATCGGCGCGGGCGCGGGCAATCCCCCCGTTATCGTTGACGACACGGCTGATATTGATAAGGCTGCTAAGGATATTATCGACGGCTGCACGTTCGACAACAACCTCCCCTGCATCGCGGAAAAGGAAGTTTTCGTTTTCGACAACGTAGCAGACAGACTTATTGCAGGTATGATGAAGAACGGCTGCTACAAGCTCACTCGCGAGCAGGCAGACAAGCTCGCGGCCGTTGTTCTCGACAAGAAGGAAGACCCCAAGAGCGGCAAGGTTAAATATACGGTTAACCGCGACTGCGTTGGACGTGACGCGGCAGTGCTTCTCGCAAAGATCGGCATAAACGTCGGTCCCGAGATCCGTTGCGCTATCGCAGAGGTTCCCTTCGAGCATCTGTTCGTTCAGGAGGAGCTTATGATGCCGATCCTCGGTATCGTTCGCGTACGTGATATTGACGAGGCTATTGACTTGGCTGTTAAGGCCGAGCACGGCAACCGTCACACGGCGCACATGCACTCCAAGAATATCGACAATCTTACAAGATTTGCAAGAGAGGTCGAAACAACTATCTTCGTTAAGAACGCGCCCTCTTACGCCGGTATCGGCTTCGGCGGCGAAGGACACACGACCTTTACGATCGCGGGGCCCACAGGCGAAGGTATCACGTCTGCCCGCAGCTTCACCAGAAAGAGACGCTGCGTAATGGTAGACAACTTCAGAATTATCTGATTCAATCTAACGAAAGGAAAATGATATAAATGGATATTTCTGCTTCCCAGATCGAAAGCATCGTAAGAAGCGTGATCGCGTCCATGGGTGTTTCGGCAGCTCCTACATGCTCCGGCAACATTCCCAAGACAGCTCACGTAGCAATGCTTACAGGTCCTAAGAAAATTGAAGTAAAAGAATTCCCCATCCCCGAGCTTGGCGACAACGACATTCTCGTTAAGGTTGAAGGCGCGGGCGTGTGCGGAACTGACGTTCACGAGTGGAAGATGGAC
>CAZQLJ010000099.1:0-7120 GCA_964594085.1 uncultured Clostridium sp. | reverse complement strand
AAGATATCTTGCAGGTATCGCTGCAGGTCTCAAGCTCAACGAGATGATCGAAGCAGGCGATATCACCGCTGACGAGGCTGTTATGGGCTACGTTGGCGCGTTCACCTACGCAGAGGTTATGTCCGGCTTCACCTCCTTCTATCTTGGCGCAAAGTCCGTATGTCCCTCCGTTACCATGAAGGTTCAGTACACAGGTTCTTGGTACGACGAGGCTCTTGAGCAGGAAGCTGCAAACGCACTTCTCGCAGCAGGCTGTGTTCTTATTTCCCAGCACGCAGACTCCATGGGTGCTCCCTCCGCATGTGAGGTTAAGGGTGTTCCGAACGTTTCTTACAACGGTAGCACCTATGACGCTTGTCCCGATACCTTTATCGTTTCTTCCGCTATCAACTGGGCACCTTACTACGTATACATCATCGAGTCCGTTATCAACGGAACCGAGATCGCTGACGACTGGTGCGGCGGCATCAAGGAAGGCTCCGTAGTTCTTTCGGGCATCAACCTCGACGTTGCTGCAGAGGGAACCGTTAAGGCTATTGAGGATGCTATTGCAGGCTTCAAGGCAGGCACTCTCCAGGTATTTGACGTTACCAAGGACAACTACATCACCGTTAACGGCGAGAAGCTGACCACATACATGGCAGACGTTGATACCGATGCAGCGTTTGAAAAGGACACCGAAGCTATCAAGGACGGTTACTTCAACGAGTCCGGCGAGCGCTCCGCGCCTTACTTTGACATTCTTATTGACGGTATCATCAACCTCAATACCAACTACGGAGACTAAGATTAACTAACAGCAAGGGCTGTCGCAATTTGAAAATCACGGGTTGCGACAGCCCGATTTGACTTTGTTTTTGCATTTTAAGGGCATATTGTTAAATGAAACGGTATTTCGTTAAAATACAAAAACGCATACTGCAAGGAGGTACGCTGTGAAAGGCGCAATAGCACTTGAATTAAAGCACGTAACCAAGCGATTCGGAGCCGTTGTGGCAAACCGAGACGTCAGTCTGTCGGTCCACCACGGAGAGATACTTGCCGTTCTGGGCGAAAACGGAAGCGGTAAGACCACGTTGATGAATATGATCTCGGGAATATATTATCCCGATGAAGGAGAGATCTATATTGATGGCAACAAGGCGCAGATCCTGTCGCCCAAGGACTCCTTCAAATACGGAGTCGGAATGATCCACCAGCACTTTAAGTTGGTAGACGTTTTCTCTGCAACTGAGAAT
The DNA here is from genome assembly GCA_964594085.1 of uncultured Clostridium sp. Lineage (GTDB taxonomy): Bacteria > Bacillota > Clostridia > Oscillospirales > CAG-272 > SVTX01. Next base: position 5,882 of record CAZQLJ010000099.1, on the reverse strand, counting down.
ATAGTTCTTGGTATCGAGGACGGAAAAAAGTTCAATTTAAAGGAATCATCGGCAAAAATAGCCGAGATCGCCGATAAATACGGCTTTGAGATCAGCCCCGAGAAAAAAATATACAATATGTCGGTGTCGGAGAAGCAGACGGTAGAGATCCTCAAGGTGCTTTATCGCGGTGCGGATATTCTTATCCTTGACGAGCCCACGGCGGTTTTGACTCCTCAGGAGACCGACAAGCTTTTCGCGGTCTTGCGCCGAATGCGCGACGACGGAAAGTGTATCATTATCATAACGCATAAGATGCACGAGGTCTTGTCGCTGTCCGACAGAGTTGCAGTTTTGCGTAAGGGAGAATACGTTGGCACGGTTGAGACCGCGACAACGAGCGAAAGCGAGCTGACCGAAATGATGGTCGGCAAGAAGATCGCACTCAACATCGACAGAACAGATGCGCTCGGACTTGGCGAGCGACTTGTTGTTGACAAGCTGAATTGTTTGGACGAATACGGCGTCAAGGTGTTGCATGACGTCAGCTTCTCGGTGCACGGAGGAGAGATATTGGGAATCGCGGGTATCGCGGGAAGCGGACAGAAGGAGCTGCTTGAGGCGATCGCGGGAATCCAGCCCACCGAAAGCGGAGAGATATCATATATCGAGCCCGAAAGCAAAGAGCTTATCGACTTGAGAACCAAGACCACCGCCGAGATCAGAGACCTCGGAATCAGACTTTCCTTCGTTCCCGAGGACAGACTCGGAATGGGTCTTGTCGGAAATATGGACGCGGTCGATAATATGATGCTCCGCGGATACGAAAAGAGCACTGTTTTCGTTGATAGAAAGAAGCCCAAAGAGCTTGCCGATAAAATCATCGAGGAGCTCGAGGTCGTAACCCCCGGCACGAGCACCCCCGTCCGTCGTCTTTCGGGCGGTAACGTGCAGAAGCTGCTCGTAGGACGTGAGATCGCGTCTGCGCCCAAGGTGTTCATGGCGGCATATCCCGTAAGAGGACTTGATATCAATTCGTCCTATACCATATATAACCTTTTGACCAAACAGAAGGAAAGAGGCGTTGCGGTCATGTTCGTCGGCGAGGATCTTGACGTTCTGATGGATCTTTGCGACAGAATTATGGTAATTGCCTCGGGTAAGATCACGGGAATAGTCGACGCGAGAACGATTACAAAAGAAGAATTGGGTCTGCTTATGACCAAGACCACCTCTGTTTTTGAGGATCAGGAACCCGATGCAAATTCTGAAGAAAAGGAGAGCCTTAGCGATGAGTGAGAATATCGATCGTGCAAACGAGACCGAAGCGGCTGTTCAAGATGCAAAGCCCGACGGTCACAAGGATAAAAAGAAGCGCGAGCCCCTTTTCCATATAACCAAGCGCGGACAGCTACCGCTTGCACAAGCAATAGGCATTCGCGCGGCGGCGATAGTGCTTGCGCTTATCGTCGGGGGAATCGTATCGGTCTTTGTCACGGGTAAAAACCCCATTGATATATACGCTTCTATTTTTGACGGCGCTTTTGGAAACGGCGACAGAACCTGGATCACGCTTCAGGAGATCGCGGTACTTCTTGGAATATCGCTTGCCGTTACGCCCGCTTTCAGAATGAGATTCTGGAACACGGGAGCAGAGGGACAGGTGCTTATAGGCTGTCTTGCGACCGCGGCATGTATGTTCTGGGTAGGCGGAAGCGTCCCCGAATGGCTGCTTATCGTTATAATGCTTGGAGCAAGTATAATAGCAGGAATTTTGTGGGGAGTGCTGCCCGCATTCTTCAAGGCTTTCTGGGGAACTAACGAGACCTTGTTCACCCTTATGATGAACTACGTCGCGATCCAGCTTGTAGAGAGCTTTTTGAAGATCGCGGACAAGAGTGGATCTAACACCGTAGGTCCTACGATATTGGTTCACGGATGGGTGCCCAATCTCTTTGGTGTGCAATATCTGCTTAATATCGTTATCGTAGCCGCGCTTTGCGTGCTTATGTATATCTATTTGAAGAAGACCAAGCAGGGATACGAGATCTCCGTAGTCGGAGAAAGCGAGAACACCGCGCGCTACGTTGGAATAAACGTAAAGAAGGTCATCATTCGCACCATGGCTATTTCGGGTGCGATCTGCGGTCTGATCGGATTTTTGCTTGTTGGTGCGACCTCGCACTCTATCGACGCAGACCTTGTCAGCGGACGCGGATTCACCGCGATCATGGTCTCCTGGCTTGCAAAATTCAATCCCATAATTATGGTCTTGACCTCATTTTTGCTGGTATTCCTTGATATCGGTGCGGGAGAGATGTCGTCTGCTCTCGGACTTAATAAATCCTACGGCGAGATACTTACGGGAATCATTCTGTTTTTCATTATCGGATGTGAATTCTTCGTACAGTATAAGATCAACGTAAATAAGAACCATAAGCTCTTTGCAAAGAAAGGCGAAAAGGAGGTGCTGGAATGATCTTCGGATTTCCAATAGTATTGTTTATTCAGCGTGCTATTTTGCAGGGAACAGCACTGCTTTTCGGCTCAACGGGAGAAATTTTGACCGAGAAATCGGGAAACCTTAACCTCGGTATCCCCGGAATCATGTACATCGGCGGTATTTCGGGCGTTATCGGCGGATTCCTTTATCAGAATGCCGCGGGAAGAAATCTTAACCCCGTTCTCGCGATACTCATTCCTTTGCTTTCAAGCCTTTTGGGCTCGCTTCTGGCGTCGTTGCTCTATTGCTTCTTAACGGTTACGCTCAGAGCGAATCAGAACGTTACGGGCCTTGCCCTGACCACCTTCGGCGTAGGATTTGGTAACTTCTTCGGCGGCTCGCTGATCAAGCTTGTCGACAGCGAGGTTCCCTCGATCGCACTCACCAAGATCGCAAAGGTGTTCAAGAAAACTTTGCCCTTTGCCGACGATCTCGGTTGGTTTGGAGATATCTTCTTAAGCTACGGCTTTATGGTATATCTTGCGATAATTTTGGCAGTCGTTGCATCTATCTTCCTCAAAAAGACCCGCACGGGACTTTATCTGCGTGCAGTGGGAGAGAATCCCGCGACGGCAGATGCGGCAGGAATCAACGTTTCCAAATATAAGTATCTTTCCACGTGTATCGGCGGTATGATCGCGGGACTTGGCGGCTTGTATTACGTTATGGACTACACCAACGGTGTTTGGTCGAATAACGGCTTCGGCGACAGAGGCTGGCTTGCGATCGCGCTTGTTATCTTCGCGACTTGGAAGCCCTCGGTCGGTATCGTCGGCTCGTACCTCTTCGGTGCGCTCTACGTGCTTTATAACTATATCAGCGTAAGCATGCCTATGATGCCTATCATTCAGATGCTTCCTTATGTGGTTACTATCATAGTTCTCATCATTACGAGCATAAGAAGCAAAAAGGAAAATCAGCCTCCCGCATCTCTCGGTCTTTCTTATTTCCGAGAAGAGCGATAGGATGTTGACTCGGGGAAGCTTCGCCACATGGCGTGGCTTTCCCGGTTTTTTATTTAAAATGCAGGTGTTTTTTCTTTTTTAGTTGACAGAATCGGTTTCATATATTATAATATACTATAGTCGATCCGACCTGTTTGTCGGGCAAAAATCTTTGTATGGACAAGCAAAAATAAATTATTACGAGGTAAAATCAAATGTTTGAATCCTTAAAAATGAAAAACAGAAGCATTATTCTCGATACCGATATAGGTCCCGATTGCGACGACGTAGGGGCTCTTGCGGTGTTGTTTTCCTATGCAAAGGAAAATAACGTTTCGATACTCGGAGTCTGCAACTGTACGTCAAATACATACGGAAGCGCTACGGTCGACGCGGTAAAAGAGTTTTGCAATGCCCCCGATTTTAAGATCGGTATGTATTCAAAGCCGGGATTTTTCAGCTTTGATAACCCCGCGCACGTAAAATACAACAAATATATCGCAGAAAAATATTCGAAGAAATATAACGACGGAACGCTTGAGCTGTTGCCCCACGTTTCCTTCTACCGCAGTCTGCTGGCAAATGCCGAGGATGACGGCGTAGTGATCGTGACCATCGGAATGTTCAACGCGTTTGCTGATTTCCTTAAGAGTGGTCCCGACAAATACAGTGACCTTAGCGGGCTTGAGCTTGCAAAGAAAAAGGTCCACGCCGTAGTCTCTATGGCGTCAATATTGCCCGAGGGAAGAGAGTTCAACGTGTTCTGTGACTACAAGGCGGCAAAATTCTGCTTTGAAAATTGCCCCGCGCCTATGTATCTGTCTGACTTCCATATCGGATTCCCCGTATTTACGGGATATGCACCCGAGGAGGCAGAAAAGCACCCGAACAATCCTATCGTAGAATCGTATCAGCTCTATACCCAAGTCTTCCCGAGAGTTGGATTTAACAGCTCCTACGATCTCACCGCCGTTCAGTTTGCCTTTGAGGGTGAGGGAGATCTCTATTCCTTGACCGCCCCCGGCAGAATTGAGTTCTATAACGCCGATCCCGAAAAATTCGAGGAAGACGCAAATAGATTTGTCGAGGATGAAAACGGCAAGATCTACTTTATGAAAAAGGTAGCCTCCGACGAGGAGATCGCCAAGAGCATTCAGGCGAGAATAGACGAATACGTATTATAATCAGAGAACCCTCCCCGAGCTCTCGGGGAGGGTAATTTAAGAGATATAGAAAGAAATTTATGGAAGAAAATATAAATTTATACGAGTCGCGTGACTTTAAGCGATCTCGTATTGCATACAAATGGGAGTGTGCCTTTGAGTACTTTGTGTCGCTCATGGTGGCGGATAGCCTCCTTGCAAAGCTTTTGACCTCAATAGGCTTTTCCGATGCCGAAACGGGAATTTTGTCGTCGTTTATTTCGCTTGCGTTTCTGTTTCAGATAATTTCAATATTCGTTATCAGGAAGATAACCAACACCAAGCGCTTTGCCGTGCTTTTTCACTCGCTGGGGCAGATAGTCTGCATAATTATTTTTCTCGTTCCGTTTATGCCGTTTGCAAAGCCGTTTGGAAAAGCGTTTACGGTGGTTTGCATACTTGTAGCGTATTTTGGCAATTATATGGTCGCCACTCTTATTTACAGATGGGGAAATTCCTTCGTTGAACCAACTAAAAGAGGCCGATTTAATTCGGGCAAGGAGATGTTGTCGCTCTTGACGGGAGTAGTGGTGTCTATCACCGTCGGAATTGCCGTTGATAAATTTGAAAAAGCGGGAAATGCAAAGGGGAGCTTTCTTTTTATCGCGATCGCCGTGCTGATCTTTTTCGTGTGCGATCTCGCAATGCTTTTGCTTATGAAAAACGAGATCAAGCCAAGGCAGGAAAAAGAGGAAAGCGTGCCGATGCGCGTGATCCTGAAAAACACCTTGGGAAACAAAAGCTTCCGCAATATTATTATTCTTGCAATTCTCTGGAATTGCGCGAGATATATCACGGTCGGCTTTCTCGGCACGTATAAGACCGAGGATCTGGCGTACACGATGACAGTCATACAGGTGATCAATATCGCAGCCTGCCTTGCCCGTGCCCTGATCTCAAAGCCGTTTGGAAAATACAGCGACAAGCGCACCTTTGCGAAGGGAATAGAGCTTGGACTGGTGATTGCGGCGGTGGCATTCTTCTCGGGAATCTTCGCGACCCCCGAGACGAGATTTTTCATCATCGTACATACCGTGCTGTTCCACGTGTGTATGGCAGGCGTAGAGGGAAACTTCGTCAATGTTACGTATAGCTACGTCGACAGTCGCTATTTTGCCGAAGCATCGGCTATCAAAAACTGTATATCGGGAGTTTTTGGTTTCGGCGCGTCGCTTATCGGAGGAAAAATATTGGCAACCGTTCAGGCTAATAATAATACCTTGTTCGGCTATACCGTATACGGTCAGCAGATCT
>CAZQLJ010000098.1:0-7145 GCA_964594085.1 uncultured Clostridium sp. | reverse complement strand
GGTATTCCTTCTTGACGAGCCTCTTTCCAACCTTGACGCAAAGCTTCGTGCAACCATGAGAACCGAGCTTACCAAGCTTCACCAGAGAGTTGAGACAACGTTCGTATACGTTACTCACGACCAGGTAGAGGCTATGACCATGGCTTCCAGAATCGTTGTTATGAAGGACGGTCTTATCCAGCAGGTAGATACTCCTCAGCACCTCTACGACAATCCCGTTAATATGTTCGTTGCAGGATTTATCGGAACTCCTCAGATGAACTTTATCAACGGTACTCTCGTTAAGAAGGGTGAGGATGTTCACTTTGAGTTCGAGGGTAACTCCATTAAGGTTCCCGCAGAAAAGGCAAACGATCCCGCACTTAAAGAGTACATAGGTCAGGAAGTTGTTGTCGGTATTCGTCCCGAAAGTATTCACGACCAGCCCGCACAGATCTCCGCGCTTGAGGACAGCACCGTTGACGCATACGTTGAAGTTACCGAGCTTATGGGCGCTGAGATATATCTTTACCTCGTTATCGGTGAGACAAAGCTTACCGCAAGAGTATCCCCGAGATCCACTTCTCGTGCAGGCGATACTATTAAGGTCGCTATCGACACCGCAAGAATGCATATCTTCGATAAGGATACTGAAAAGTGCATCGTTCACTAATTCAGTACTACATAAAAATCCATCGCTGAAAAATTCAGCGATGGATTTTTTGTTTGGATTTCATCGACATATTTTTAAAAATGGGGTTGCTTTATTCTTTGACGTATGTTATAATAAAAAAGTAAATTATATTTACCAAAGAGGATAAAATGGATATTGGAAGTAAAATTAAACAGCTTCGTACAGAAAAGCTTATGACTCAATCAGAGCTTGCGGGAACGGAGATCACAAGGAATATGCTCAGCAGAATAGAGAACGGAGCCGCGTTTCCATCGCTTGGCACGGTCGTATATCTTGCCAACAGATTAGGAGTTCCTGCAGGATATCTGCTTTCCGAGGGAGAGGAAGAATTCATTTACAATAAAACCAGCGTTATGAAAAATATCCGTCGAGCATATACCGATGGGAATTTTGAATTATGTCGCGATATATGTCTGTCGTCCTTCAACGAATTTGATGACGAGCTCGAGCTTATACTGACTGACTGCTGCTTAGGTGTTGCGGAAAATAGTATGAAGGAAGGTCAGCTTCACAAAGCGCAAAATTTTCTCGATGAAGCAATTTTACATTCTGCAAGGACAATGTTCAACACCGTTACACAAAGAAACAGTATCGCAGTAATGTTTGAAATGTTAAAGGAAATCTCTCCTGCGCTTGATTCAAACGAAACCGATACGGTCATTAGTGAAGATCTTTTTCATCCCGCTATTTTTGACAGCATTTTGTGCAAGTATATAACCGTTATCCTCAACGAAGACAAGTACGATGCGTTTGTCGACGATATATCTAAAATTCGAAGCAGCAGTCTTTCAAGAAAAGATCAGCTCTTCGTTTTACACCTCAAAGCGAGAAGTTTTATACGAATCAATAATCACCAATCTGCTCTAAAGCTGTTGTACCAAGTAATCGACTCTGAAGAAGTCCCTCCGAGATTGCTCTTATACCTTGCATGCTCCGATATGGAGATATGCTTCAGGGAAATGAACGACTATAAGGGCGCCTACGAATTTTCTCAAAATAAAATAGAAATTCTCGAGCATATGCTCGCAGAAAATTAAGCAAATACAGGACAGATATATGAAAATCAGAACAAAATATTTTTTGTATATAACGTTGGCATTGATATTGATCTCGTTACCGTCGTGTTCTATGTTTTGGTCATCAAACCCAACTTATAGCGGCGGACAAATGCTTGACGACGAGCTGATGTCATCTATGCGAGCCGAAATAATCGGTGAGAATACAGAAACGTCAAAGCCCAGCGAAACAATCAAAGATGAGACAATCGGAACAATCAAGGACGAAACAGACGAAATATCTATAGAAGAAACCGAGTCGAACAAATCAGACGCAGAAGGTGAATCTGGAAATTCTAAAGACGAAGATTCAACAATGCAAGATCATACAGAAACTAACAATACTGTTTACTGGACAAAAGGCGGCGGAGTTTACCACCTCTATGAAGATTGCGGTTATATAAAATCTTCATCCGAGATACTATCGGGCACCTCAGAAGAAGCTATAGAGGCAGGAAAATCCGGCATATGCTCAAGATGTCAAAATCGCAAGGACAAAGAGTAAAAAACTGTTATAATAAAAATCAAATAAAATTTGTGCAGAGTGATTGACAAATTTTAAACTTTGTGATATAATTTAGGTAATTAAAGTCTAAACGGCAAAAGACCACGGAGGATCTATATGGAAATAGCGATTATAGCACATGACATGAAAAAAGAACTTATCACGCAATTCTGTATCGCATATTGTGGTATTCTTAGCAAACACAACATATGTGCTACCGGAATTACGGCTAAATATATATCCGACGCAACCGGCCTTAAGATAGAAAAAATGCTCAGCGGAGAGCAGGGTGGAGAGCAGCAGATCGCATCGAGAATAGCTTATAACGAGATCGACGTGCTTTTGTATTTCCGCGATACCCGTCCCTCATCTGATATGTACTCCGAGCACGACAAGATCGAGAGAGAGCTGCTTTTGGCATGCGACCGCTATAACATCCCGGTTGCAACTAACATCGCAACCGCAGAGGTCATTATTATGGCACTCGACCGCGGAGACCTCAGTTGGCGCGAGCTTGTCAATCCGACCTCCAGCTACAACAGAAACCGCTGATAATCAAATTATCGAAAGACACGTTCTATTTAATCAAGCGTACACAGAGAGAAAACATATGCTGAAAGTTTTTTGCGCTGTTATTTAGGATACCACTTTCGTGCGCAATTTAATAAAATTGAGTTAAAAGCTCGGGTGGAACCGTGCATCTATGCACCCCGAACACAGTTTTGTGTTCGGGGTGTTTGTTTTGTACCGAACACGATCGAAAAGATTAATAAAAACACATACAATACAAAGGAAAAGGTAAAGAAAAATGAAAATCAATTTTGGTTCACAAATTTTTGAGTCCGACGCTCCTATAACGGTATATGATGCCGCAAAAGAAACATTTGGAATGGTAGAGAGAAGCGTTATCGCCGCAAGTGTTAACGGTGAAACTGTTGCTCTCAATTATGAGATTGCTGTAGATGCGGACGTCCAGCTTCTGACCTTTGCAGATAAGGAAGGCGCGCACGTATTCAGACACACCGCGTCTCATATTCTTGCACAGGCAGTAAAGAGACTTTATCCCGAAACCAAGCTCACCATAGGTCCCGCAATCGACGACGGATTCTATTACGATTTTGACAGCGACGTTCCTTTTACTCCCGAGATACTGAAGAACCTCGAGAGCGAGATGAAGAAGATCGTCAAGGAAAACCACAAGATCGAACGCTTCGAACTTCCTCGTGACGAGGCTATCTCGTTTATGACTGAGAAGAATGAGCCCTACAAGGTTCAACTCATCGAAGAGCTTCCCGAGGGCGAGACGATCAGCTTCTACCGTCAGGGAGAATTCACCGATCTCTGTGCAGGTCCGCACCTCTTTGCTACGGGCGCAGTCAAAGCATTCAAGCTGACACAGTGCACAGGCGCTTATTGGAAGGGCGACCAGAACAACAAGCAGCTCCAGAGAGTTTACGGTATCGCTTTCCCGACCAAAGACGAGCTTAACGCTTACGTTACAATGCTTGAAGAAGCAAGAAAACGCGACCACAACAAGATCGGCCGCGAGCTTGAATATTTCACGACTGTTGATTCCATCGGACAGGGTCTTCCTATCATCATGCCTAAGGGTGCGCGCGTTATTCAAACCCTTCAGCGTTGGATCGAAGACGAGGAGCAGAGAAGAGGCTATCAGATGACCAAAACTCCTCTTATGGCAAAGAGAGATCTTTACAAGATCTCAGGCCACTGGGATCACTATCTCGACGGTATGTTTATTCTTGGAGATCCTTATGATGAGACAAAGGAGTGCTTCGCTCTGCGTCCTATGACCTGTCCTTTCCAGTACCAAGTATTCCTCAACAAGAAGCGTTCTTACAGAGACCTTCCTATGAGACTCGGCGAAACCTCCACGCTTTTCAGAAATGAGGATAGCGGCGAGATGCACGGTCTTATCCGTGTCCGTCAGTTTACGATCTCCGAGGGACATCTTATCCTTCGTCCCGAGCAACTTGAGGAAGAGTTCAAGGGCTGTCTCGACCTCGCACTCTACTGTCTCGACACTCTCGGACTTCGCGAGGACTGTTCCTTCAGATTCTCTCAGTGGGATCCCAAGCGTACCGACAAGTACGAGGGAACGCCTGAGCAGTGGGATATGGCACAGGGTATTATGGAAAAGCTTCTCGACGAGAACCTTGGTCGCGGCAACTACGCAATAGGTATCGACGAGGCGGCATTCTACGGTCCCAAGCTCGATATTCAGATCAAGAACGTATTTGGAAAAGAGGACACTCTTATTACGATACAGATCGATATGCTCCTTGCAAAGAAGTTCGGAATGGAATACGTTGACTCCGATAACACGATGAAGACACCTTACATCATTCACCGTACTAGCATGGGCTGCTACGAGAGAACTCTCGCACTTCTTCTCGAAAAGTATGCAGGCGCGCTTCCTACCTGGATGGCTCCCGTTCAGGTCAAGATGCTTCCCATCGGTGACGAGCAGATCGAATATTGCGAGGATATCGCAAGAAAGCTGACAAATCTTGGCGTAAGAGTCGAGGTCGACAGAAGAAACGAGACGATCGGCTACAAGCTCCGCAACGCTCAGCTTGAAAAGGTTCCTTACATGATAGTAGTAGGTGCCAAAGAGGTCGAAAGCAACACGGTTGCAGTTCGTTCCAGAAAAGACGGTGAAAAGGGCGCTATGTCTCCCGATCAATTTATCAGCGAGCTTCTTCAGGAGATCGCTGAAAAGAGAAGATAATTTTGTAAACAACAAAAGCACCGTGCAAAAATTTGGCTATTTCAAATCTAAAGGGGTTTTAAGAAAACACAGCCCTACTTGGCATTAAACTAGGATTATCTATCTCAGATAAATTTGAAATTCAAATCTGCTGGGGGTAAAAACAAGGTTTGGTGCACATACAGTGAATTAAGCCTTTAATTTTATATTTGATAAATAACTACCTATACCTTTTGCTATGTTTTTTATATTCCGCATCTTTTTGAGGAGCCTAATATTATTAAAGTATCCAAGAGTATTCAAGCATTGACATTTTTCTACAGAAATGTATAATATATAGCAAATTATTAGGAGGTCTAGAGATGTTAGCAATCATTTTGAACATGGTCGACGATGATGACCGCGAATTCGTGGAAGAAATTTATATAAAATATGAAAAGCAGCTCTATCTGATATCAATGAAATACTTGAAAAATCATCATGACGCACAGGACTGTGTGCACGACACGGTCAAGTTAGTCATTGACAGTGTAGAGAAATTTAAAGTGGCGCAGGATATGGGATATCTTGAAAGACTGTTAACGGTAGTGTGCCGCAATTGCGCCAAAAATGCGTTGCGAGTGAAAATTCGAAAAAACGAGTACGAGCAGTCCCTCACCCGATACAATTACGACGAAGACTCATATGAGGAGATCGATATCCCCGACTACTCCTCGTGCGTTGACAAAATATATGTCAGCGAAGAAAATTGCGAGTATCTTCATACGCTTATAAATAAACTTGACGATAAATACCGTGACGTTATTTTGTTTAAAAGCCTGGGCTTTGACAGTAAAAGCATCGCCGAGGTGATGAATGTTTCCGAGGAGCTTGTAAGAAAGAGATATTCGCGAGCGAGAAAGAAGCTTTGGGAGATGGGAGGTAAGGATCTGTATGCTGAATAATTCAGATAAATTCGACCATTTGATCGCATTGGCGGCAATGAAATGTACCGAGGAGGAGGCAGGCGAGCTCAAAAGCTTGGACACTTCATCCGTGAGCTTTGACCCCTCGTATTACAGAAAAAGGAACAAGGTTATTCGCCAATATAAATATAAGCCGACCGGCAGGAGATCAACAGCAGTAAGATTGGCTGTGGCGATAGCGGCGGCGATTATTCTTATGTCGCTTTTGATAGGATGCATGCCCAGACTCAGAGAGGCAATATATAATGCCATCGTCGAGTGGTATAACGAGTGTTTTTCTGTTCGATATGAAGATCCTGATGGTAAAGAAAGGGAGACCGGATACGAAGAAGAATCGACAACTAAAGCCGAATCAGTAGTAGCTCCGACATATATAAAAAATGTTCGCAAGCCGACCGATCTGCCCGAAGGTGTTTGGGAGGATGTCATTGTTGAGAACAATACACACATAAGCATTGACTACTATATTGGCGAGAAGTATCTGTTTTCATTTGCACAGAGCATATTGAAACCGAACGATAAATACGTTGATAATGACGAAGTGAACGTTAAATATATCGATATCAATGGCAATAGTGCCACGGTTGTAGAATATATAAACAAAAATGAGATAAACGTCATCTGGAGTGATAACGAATATTCATATCATATATTTTCTACGGAATGTGATCTTGATACCTTGATAGAATACGCGAAAAGGGTAAAATAAGCTGTGTTTTTGAAGTAAAAAGTCAAAAAAATAAAAATTTTCAAAAAATCCTGAAAATGTTGTCACGTTTTCGGGATTTTTTTGTTATGAATATCGGACCCCGAAGACGTCTTGATGACATCGGAGGAAAATGAAACGTAATAACGTAATAAAAGTGATCATATCACTTGCGCTTTCATTTATTATGATCTGCTCGCTGACAGCACCTACGTTTGCCGCACAGCCCGAGGATGCGACCGTACAGCCGAGGTGGACGAGCATTGCGACCATGGAGGTTTGTATGAGCTTCGTGGGGAGCGACGGTAATGTTTCGGCTCTCGCAAGAAAGCAGTCAACCGCATCGCATATTGTTGGAACGCTCTATCTCTACAAATGGAACGGATCGTACTACGAGTATATGGATGAGGTTTCGGGCAGTAAAACGGTAGGAACTTTGGGACTTAGTATCGACTTCATTTGCGAAAAGGGAGTTCAGTACAAGGGCGTTCTGACTGTTGTTGCTTATACCAA
>CAZQLJ010000097.1:0-7174 GCA_964594085.1 uncultured Clostridium sp. | reverse complement strand
GGAACTGCTACTGTGCAGGTATACGTGCAGGGTAAGGGTATCGTTATGCGTGAGCCCAGCGTAGTTGTTATAGATAAGACGACTGACAGGGTCATCAAGGTCGGAAAGGAAGCCCAGGAAATGATGGGCAGAACTCCCGACGGTATTTCTGCGCTCAGACCGCTTAAGGACGGAATGATAAACGAATATGAGGTCACCCTGAAGATGCTTCAGTATTTCATTCGCCGCGCCTGCGGAAAAACGCTGCTTCCTCCGAGAATTATGATCAGCGTTCCCTCGGGAATGTCCGAGATAGAACAGAGAGCTATTCTCGATGCCGCAAGGGAGGCGGGGGCGAGAAAGACCTTCCTTATCGAATCCCCTATCGCCGCGGCTCTCGGCGCAGGCTCGAATATCAGAACCGCAGTTGGTAATATGACAGTCGATATTGGCGGCGGCGTGACCGAAATAGCAGTCATCTCGCTTGGCGGTATCGTTGTATCGAAAACCATAAAGGTCGGCGGCGACAGCTTTGACGAGGCGATCGTCGACTACGTAAGAGATAAATACAATATGCTTATCGGCGAGAGGACTGCCGAGAGCATCAAAATAAAGATAGGTCAGGTATACGAGCACGGAGAAGCAAGGCTTCTTGACGTCAAGGGCCGTGACATTTCAAGCGGTATGCCGAAGACCGCTACGCTTTCTTCAAAGGAAATGATCGGAGCGATGTACAAGCCGATGACCGAGCTTATCGACGGTATTTGCGAAATAATCGAAAAGACTCCTCCCGAGCTTGTAGGAGATATACTACATAACGGAATCATTATGGTTGGCGGTGGAAGTCTGCTCGGCGGACTCGACAAGCTCATATCAAGAGTAACCGGAATCAAGACAGTTATTGCAAAGAATCCTGAGGCATGTGTCGCGCTCGGAATAGGTAAAAAAATGAGCACTTTAAATAAGCACTCGTTTGACGATGATAATTATTACAAATAATCAGGTGAATTATGAATTACGTAACTAAAGGCTTTGAGCCTAAAAGGGTTTTTGAGATATTTGAAGATATATGCGCTATTCCTCACGGCTCGGGTAACGAGAGTGGTGTAGCCGATTACGTTGAGGCTTTTGCCAAGAATCTGGGACTTTTCTCGTTCCGCGATGAAGCAGGTAACGTCTTTGTACGCAAGGAAGCAACGAGTGGATACGAGGGCATGCCCGCGATCCTTTTGCAAGGACATATGGATATGGTCTGCGAAAAGAATGCAGATTCCGATCACGATTTTTTGCGCGACGGCTTAAAGCTTTCGGTCAAGGACGGTTTTTTGTGGGCAGACGGCACGACTCTGGGCGGCGACAACGGAATTGCCGTAGCTATGATCCTTGCTTTGCTGGAGACCGACAAGCACCCCCGTCTTGAATGCCTTTTCACCGTTGAAGAGGAGACCGGACTTGACGGAGCAAAGGCCTTTGATTGCTCCGTTGTAACCGCAAAGAAGATGATCAATCTTGACAGCGAAGAGGAATGGCAGATCACTGCGGGCTGCGCGGGTGGCTGCAGAACTGAAGTAGACTTTAACTATTCGGCTTGCGAAGCTTCAAAGACTGCGACTGCTCTGAAAATATCGGTCACAGGTCTCTCGGGCGGACATTCTGGCGCGGAGATACACTGCGGAAAGACCAATGCCATAGTCGCACTTGCAAGAATTCTTGGGGCGATATGGGCGGAAGAAAAATTCTGTTTGGTGTCTATCTGCGGCGGTGGCAAGGACAACGCTATTGCAAGAGAAGCCTTTGCGACTATTCTTGTAGAGGGTGAAAAAAAGGCGAGCCTTGCCGCTATCAACGAGGTCTGGGGAATCAGAAAAGAGCTTTGCGACGACGATAAAGATCTTCTTGTAAAGGTCGACTGCGTTGAAAATCCCGAAGCTTGCATTTCTCTTGCCGAAACCGAGAAAATTGTGGCTTTCCTCTCTTGTGTTAAAACGGGAGTGCTTAAAATGAGCAACGATATAAAGGGTCTTGTCGAATATTCGAGAAATCTCGGTGTTGCGGAAACGAACTCTCAAAGAGTAAAATTCATACTGTCGGCTCGCTCGTCTATCGAATCTCAGCTTGATCTTTCCTGCCGTGAGCTTGATATGCTTTGTGCCCTCGCGGGTGCCGAATGCGCGCATTATGCCAGATATCCCGGGTGGGAATATGCACCTATATCCGATCTGCGAAATGATTATGCCGCAGCGTACAAAAAGCTGTTTGGCAAGGACATAGCTGTAGGAGTGATACATGCAGGGCTTGAATGCGGTATCCTTTCGTCGAAGATGACGGGAATGGACGTTATCTCGGTAGGACCGAATATGCACGACATTCATTCGCCCGACGAGCACCTTGATCTCGCTTCCTGCGAAAGAGTTTGGAAATTACTCCTTGAAGTCATTACGAAAAAATAACCCAATATTATGAAATTTCTTGACGAGCAAAAGATAAAAAATAAGATCGAGTGCCGAATAAAAGAGGATATTACCTCGGGGCGTGTCGGCGGCGCGTCGGTGATCGTGAAGCAAGAGGGAAGGGTCGTTTATCAGAACTGCTTTGGGCAAGCTGATAACGGTATGCCTTTGACCGAATCGGCAATTTTCCGCCTTGCCTCTCTGACAAAGCCGATCACTGCGGCTGCTATCTTGAAGCAGGTCGACAGAGGGATTATTTCTATTGACGATCCGCTTGAAAAATTCATTCCCGAATTTGCGGATATGGAGATCGGCACGCTTGACGAAAACGGGGAAATAGTTATTATCCGAAAGGCTAGTGAAAAGATAAGGATCTTGCATCTGCTCAATCATACAAGCGGAGTCGGCTCGCTTGAACTCGGAAACAAGCTTTTCGCTGATCTTTCTCCCGAAAAAAAGGTCGACCTTAAAAGCATAGCTGACGCTTATACTACTCTTCCGCTTGCATTTGAGCCCGGAAGTATGACCGCATATTCTCCTCTCATCGCGTTTGATCTGCTTGCGCGCGTAGTAGAAATCACGTCGGGAAAAGCGTATGATAAATTTCTGAAGGAAGAGCTTTTCGCGCCTCTTGGAATGGTTGACACGACGTTCGTTCCTACGGAAGAACAGTGGGGAAGAATGGTCCATTTACATAATCTTGAGGGTGATCGGTCGAGCTTTTTGCCTCTTGACAAAAACCATACAATGTCCGATCTTCCGCTTACGTATTTTTGCGGCGGAGCAAGTCTTGTTTCGACCGTCGGCGATTATTCAAGGTTTGCAGAAATGCTACTTGCAGAGGGCAGAACTGCAGACGGCACACAGCTCATAAGCAGTGAACTGATAAAGAAAATGAAAACCCCCTCGCTCTCTGAGCAGATCATGCCCGGAAATCAAAAATGGGGTCTCGGAGTCAGGGTTATAACGGGGGCAGACTATGTTCGTTTGCCTGTTGGTGCTTTTGGCTGGAGTGGAGCGTATGGAGCGCATATGTGGGTAGATCCCGAAAATCAGATCACAGCCGTTTATATGAAAAATTCGCTTTACGACGGCGGCGCGGGCGCTTTAACCGCAGTACATTTCGAAGAAGACGTATACCTTTAAATAACAAATAGCTATCCCCCCGATATCATTTTGATATCGGGGGATATTTTCTGACAAGGTTATCAATTCAGGTATTCGACCGTTACCCCTGCCGCAAGGGCATTGAGCGTATCTTTCTTATTCGAATTTACGACAACGGCGATCTCTTCGCCCTCTTTGAGTGACAGGATCATTGAATTATCCGCGCCCTCATCGTACGATAATTCGATCGGATCCTTTCCGATCTCCGTTATCGGTTTTCCGTTAACAAGCACAGCATATCCCATGCCTTCGCTTTCGGGATAATATAGGGCCAGATTATAGGAAAGCTTGACTGTTCCGTCCTTGACGGATTTGAAAATTATCGCGGCATCGTATTCGTCAGGTTGAACACTATCGTTTTTAATAAGCGTGTGCTGCGCCTCTCTTTGCCATATTCCGTTATCAAAGGTCATATCGGAAAATCTGCCGTTTTGATAACTACGGTAATACCAGCTGTTCTCGCCCTGATTATCCGAAAAATCTCCGGGATATGAGTATATCGGCAGATAGGTATCGACCTCTGCGTTTGATAGGTCGTCCATTATTCGAATACAGACAAATTTTTCGCCGTTGTTTGAAAGCTCGCGGTGTTTTTTCTGATATCTTGCAAGGCTTCCGCGCGTAAAAGTATCCGAAAGGGATATTTCAAGGACCGATGTGTCTTCGGTCATATCCTTCATTTCAGGGGGATTTTCACCAAGCCACGTGTCCGATATCTCTCTCCACACGTGCTCGTATTTGCGGTAATTTTCGTCGATCGACCAATTTGCCGCACTGACGTAAGTAGCGCCATGTCCAAACACCGTAAGTCCCTGGTCGAGATATCTTTCGGGGGTTGCCCCGTTCTGATGTGGGCCGTCTATCTCCTGCGCGAGCTTTACTTTGCTGCCAAGCGCAGAGCTGATATAGTCCATCGACCAGGAGTGATTGTAGGTGGGGCCGTCATCTACCCAGAGGACGTCGACGTGCTCGCATAGGTCTGCAAACGCAATCGTTCCTCTTACTGCTATGTGATTATCAAATACACTACCCAGCTGTATCGCATACTCGGAATTCGGAGCGATGTCTTTTTGTGCCTTGGCAAGATCGTCTATGACCGCCTTTAACCTTTCGTGACGGAAACGGTACCAAAGCCGTCCGAGGCCATTGACTTTTTTGCATACGGGAGGTGTTACGTCTCCGAAATCAGTGTAGCTTGTGCGGAGTATTGCATTCAATTTGTCTATACTGCCGTATTTGTCCTTAAGGAAATCCGAAAAAGCCGCAAGAGCATAGGCAGAATAATCGTAATCTCCAACCGCCCAATATTCCGTTTCGCAATAGGGATTGAAGGCGGGCAGGTAGAAGAGAACATGTTCTCCGCAGAGCTTTTCATAGTGCTCGACCGCAATCCTGTAAAAATCGACCGCTTTCTCTACCGCAAACTTGGAGCAGAAGGAGATAACGGTGCGATCGCCCGCGTGTGAGCCGCCGACACAGAGATTTCCTTTTATATCGCGTTGGATGTGCTCTTGTCCAATAAGGTCGTCGTCGGCACGGCGCGTAAGGTCGATCGATATTGCTACCTTCAAGCCTTTTTCATTGACTACATAATCGACCATTTTGTCGAGTTCGGCAAAGTTCATAGTATTCGCATCGGGCTGAACGTATGCCCAGGGAATATGTACCTTTACGGCGTTGAATCCACTTTTTTCCGCTTCGTTGACTGTGTGTGTGAATTCTTTGTATGACATAAGAGAAAAATTCCAGATGCGGAATACAAAATATCTCTCGTTTATATGTCTTGTCATTTTGGTAGCCTTCATGTTATCGCAGATCTCCTTTTTTTTGCTATGGATTCCTCGTTCTTTGGGTTCTTCTGCTTTTGGGGGTTTTCTGCCCTTATTTATTTTCATTATAAATCATTTTAGCAAAAAGTCAATATCATTATTAATCAAAAACCTTGATATTTATATGATTATTCACACAAAATCTCCACTCGCCGTGCGGCGAGTGGAGATTTTATTATTTCTGTTTATAAAAATCTATATCAGTTTTCGGGCTCGATAAGACCGTAGTTGCCGTCCTTTCTCTTATACACGACGCAGGTCTTTTCAGTCGTCGAGTCGTTGAACACGAAGAAGGTGTGTCCGAGCAGATTCATCTGCATGATCGCTTCCTCGGGAGACATCGGGGTATACTCAAATCTCTTGGTTCTGATAATGATGTCGTTTTCCTCGGGTTCCTCTCCAACAGATGCAGCCGCAACAGCCTCATCCGAAATCAGTCCCTCACGCAGCTTTTTGCGCAAACGAGTCTTGTTTTTCCTGATCTGTCTTTCTATATTATCAATTGATTTATCAAGCGCTTCTCTGAAGGTTTCGGCATCTACCTCACTTCTGAATAAGGTGTTTGAGGCCTTGATCGTGATCTCAAGCGTAGAAAGATTGCGCTTGTGGCTCAAGGTGACGGTCGCGTTTCCTTCTTCGCCAAAATACTTGTCAAGCTTAGAAAGCTTATCGGTGATCATAGCCTTTGTGTCTTCATACACGTTTAACTGTCTGCCGATGATGTTGATCTTCATAAGTAACCTCCTGCTTTTCTGTTTTGCCATCCATGTGGCTCGGTTTCGGACGGACCACCCTCTTGATGATCCGAGGCAGGGAGCTTGCGATACATTGGTAGGTTGCATCGCTTTCACAGCCTGCCGTTAAACAAAACACTTCCGCATCTTGTTTACTTAATTATACCAAAATCTTGGTCAATATAAATGACTAAATAATTAACATTGTGCAAATTTTATGAAAATTGGTGTTGTTTGCTAAATTTTATTGTATATTATTTCAATATTTTTTGAAAATAGACATAATTCTCGGAATTTTCGCATTTTTATTTAAAATCAACGAAAAAAATTCTGAGATATGAAAAAATGAATCAATAAAAACAGTCCTTGTTAGTTTTTTTGAAAAAACCTTAGTTTAGTGTTTTTTCCACAAAAAATTGTGAAAAAAATATCATATTCGCTTGACATACCTGAGTAAATTTGATATAATTATTAGGAATGAATTTATTTAATAATTCTATTTTAAACGTTCGGTCTCAAACTAATGAAATTGAGACCCGGAAAGGAAAAAGAGAATGTACAAGATTATTAACAAGAAAGCACTGAACCCCACTGTTATCATGATGGACATCGAGGCTCCTCTGGTAGCAAAGAAGGCCGAGCCCGGTCAGTTTATCATCCTCAGAGTTGATGAGGAAGGCGAGAGAATCCCGCTTACCGTTGCAGGATACGACCGCGAGGCAGGCACTGTCAAGATCATTTTCCAGATCGTTGGCGGTACAACCGAAAAGCTCTCTCACAAAGAGGAGGGCGACTATCTTCAGGACTTCGTAGGTCCTCTCGGAGTTGCTACTCATCTCCACGGTCTTAAGAAGGTCTGCATCGTCGGCGGAGGCGTTGGCTGTGCAATCGCACTTCCTATCGCACAGAAGCTTCACGAAATGGGCGCTGACGTAACCAGCATTATCGGTTTCAGAAACAAGGATCTTCTTATCCTTGAGGACGAGTTCAATGCTTGCTCAAATAAACTCCGTGT
>CAZQLJ010000096.1:0-7176 GCA_964594085.1 uncultured Clostridium sp. | reverse complement strand
GAACTCTCTTGCCTATCACGGCAGAGGTATTATGATCGGCAAGAGTGCTGACGGGAAAAAGGCAGTTACCGCATACTTTATTATGGGCAGAAGCGTAAACAGCCGCAATCGCGTATTCGTTGCCGAGGGCGAAAATATGAGAACCAAGGCGTTTGATGAATCCAAGATGGTTGATCCGCATCTTATCATCTACTATCCCGTTCGTGTGCTTGGGAACAAGACTATCGTTACGAACGGAGATCAGACCGACACTATATACTCTCTTATGGACAAGCAGATGACCTTTGAGCAGGCGCTCCGCACGCGTGAGTTTGAGGACGACAAGCCCAATTTCACGCCTCGCATTTCGGGTATCATTCACTGCGAGGACGGAGAGATGAACTATGCGATGTCTATACTCAAGAGCGCGGAGGGCGACGACAGCTCCTGCGAACGCTTTACTTACGCTTATTCCAATCCCTTGGCGGGCAAGGCGAAGTTTATTCACACTTATAATGGCGCGGGGGATCCGTTGCCTTCGTTTGAGGGAGAGCCCAAGACGCTTGAGCTTCCCGACGTTGCAATCGACGAGCTTACCGATCTTATCTGGACGAATCTTAACGAGGACAATAAGGTGTCTTTGTTTGTTCGTTATATAGATATTGCTACCGGCGAGACAGAGACGAGAATTGTTAATAAAAACAAATAATTTCCCGTAGAAAAATAAACGAACCCATACCAAATCATCCCAATTTATTAAAAGTTTTTGAAAGAGATGGGGTGTGGGGAAGAGAAAACTTTTTCTCAAAAAGTTTTCTCTTCCCCACGTATCCCGCGAAGAGAAAATATGAAAGAATTTGAGCTTAAATACGGTTGTAACCCTAATCAGAAGCCGTCGCGCATTTTTATGAAGGATGGTAGCGAGCTGCCGATAAAGGTGCTTAACGGTCGCCCCGGATACATCAATTTCCTTGATGCATTCAATTCCTGGCAGCTTGTTAAGGAGCTTAAGGAGGCGCTTGGTCTTCCTGCTGCTACCTCGTTCAAGCACGTGTCTCCCACGTCTGCGGCGATCGGTCTGCCTCTTGACCTTGGACTGAAGAGAGCATGCTTTGTCGAGGATATTGAGGGTCTTGATGAATCTCCCTTGGCTTGCGCTTACGTTCGCGCGCGCGGAACCGACCGCTTGTGCTCCTTTGGAGACTGGGTCGCTTTGTCTGATATTTGCGACGTGACTACCGCGAAGCTGATCGCCCGCGAGGTGTCCGACGGAATTATTGCTCCCGGATACGAGCCCGAAGCACTCGAGGTGCTCAAGGGCAAGAGGAAGGGAAATTACAATATAGTTGAGATCGACCCCGACTACCGTCCTGCGCCGATTGAGACCAAGGACGTTTTCGGTATCACGTTCGAGCAGGGAAGGAACGAATTCAAGATCGGCGAGCATCTGCTTGAAAACGTCGTGACCGATAAAAAGGAATTACCTGCTCACGCGAAGAGGGATCTTATCGTTGCTCTTATTACGCTTAAATATACTCAGTCCAATTCGGTTTGCTATGCTACTAACGGTCAGGCGATCGGTGTTGGAGCAGGACAGCAGTCGCGTATTCACTGCACAAGGCTTGCGGGTACTAAGGCGGACACTTGGCTGATGCGCCAGCATCCCAAGGTCTTGGATCTGCCCTTCCTGCCCACAATGGGTCGTCCCGAGCGCGACAACGTGATCGACGGCTATATCAACGGCAATGAGGAGGACGTTTGCGCTGACGGCATCTGGCAGAATTATTTTACCGAGCAGCCAGAGCCTCTGACCGAGGCTGAAAGACGCGAATGGCTTGGAGGATTTTCCGAGATCGCGCTCGCGTCCGATGCTTTCTTCCCGTTTGCAGACAACGTAAAGCGCGCTCACGCATCCGGTGTTCATTATATCGCCGAGCCCGGTGGATCTATCCGCGACGATCTCGTGATCGAGGAGTGCAACAAGCGCGGAATTGCTATGGCATTCACGGGAATGAGACTTTTCCATCATTGAGAGGCGCTTGGCGCCTCAATGAAATTTGCCGAACGGCAAATGAAATGGCTACGCCATGAAATGTTCCTTTGGAACATGAAATGCGCTGCGGCGCATAAAGATCAAGGTAAATGTCATTTCATGTGCGTAGCACATTTCATGATGTGAAGCATCATTTCACGTTTGCGAAGCAAACATTTCATTTTTCACTGTAGGAGAAACTGATGAAAATAATGGTAGTAGGCGGTGGCGGCAGAGAGCACGCCATCATCAAAAAGATAAAGGAAAATAAGGATGTCGAGGTCATTTATGCGCTTCCCGGAAACGGTGGTATAGCGGCTGATGCCGAGTGTGTCGATATTGGCGCGAAGGACATTGACGAGATCGTGAAGTTTGCGGTTAAAAACGGCATTGATTACGCCGTTGTTGCGCCTGACGATCCGCTTGTGCTCGGTTGCGTTGACGCTCTTGAAGCAAAGGGTATTGCTTGCTTTGGTCCTCGCGCCAATGCGGCGATAATCGAAGGAAGCAAGGTCTTTTCGAAAAATCTGATGAAGAAATACGGCATACCGACGGCGGCTTATGAGGTGTTTGACGATATGGGCGCGGCACTTGCTTATCTTGAAACTGCACCGATCCCCACCGTTATCAAGGCTGACGGATTGGCGCTTGGAAAGGGAGTTATCATCGCACAGACGCTTGACGAGGCGAAGCAGGCGGTCGTTTCTATGATGCAAGACAAGCAGTTTGGCGCAAGCGGAGATCACATCGTTATTGAGGAGTTTTTGACGGGTCCCGAGGTCTCGGTGCTTGCATTTACAGACGGTAAAGTCGTAAAGCCTATGATCTCCTCGATGGACCACAAGCGAGCAGGGGACAACGACACGGGTCTGAACACCGGCGGTATGGGAACGGTTGCTCCCAACCCTTATTACACCGAGGATATTGCAAAGCAGTGTATGGAGACCATATTCAAGCCTACGATCGATGCGATGAATTCCGAGGGCAGAACATTCAGGGGTTGTCTTTATTTCGGCCTTATGCTGACTCCGAACGGTCCTAAGGTGATCGAGTACAACTGCCGTTTCGGCGATCCCGAGACGCAGGTGGTATTGCCTTTGCTTGAAAGCGATCTTTTGACGGTTATGCAGGCGACCACGAACGGAACTCTGGCAGAAACCGAGGTCAAATTCAGCGACAAGAGTGCTTGCTGTGTTATTATGGCGTCTGCGGGATATCCTCAGTCCTACGGAAAGGGATATGAGATGACGATACCCGCCGATATCGCTCCCGACGTTTACGTTGCGGGTGCAAAGCTCGAGCACGGTAAGCTGTTGACAAACGGCGGACGAGTTCTTGGTGTTACCAGCATCGACGATACGCTTGAGGGTGCTATCAAGGCATCTTATGGGAAGGTTGAAAAAATACATTTCGGGAACGCATACTTCAGACACGATATCGGTCAGCGTGCGCTGGCGGCGAACAAGGAGTAATTTATGGTATACAGAATATTTGTTGAAAAGAAAAAGGAGCTTGCTCACGAGGCGGCAGGGCTTTATTCCGAGCTGAAAAATCTGCTTGGCATTAAGAATTTGACAAGCGTTCGCGTGCTCAACCGTTACGATGCTGACGACATTGAAAAAGAGGTCTTTGAGGCGGCGGTAAACACCGTTTTCTCGGAGCCCCAGCTTGACGTGGTGACAAGGGAGCTTGTCGCTGACGGATACGTTTTCGCAGTCGAGTATCTGCCCGGTCAGTTCGATCAGCGCGCGGATTCGGCGGCGCAGTGCATACAGATAATGTCCTGCGGTGACAGACCTACTATCCGTACTGCCAAGGTCTACGTTCTCGGCGGAGATTTGAGCGAGAGTGACGTAGCCGAGATCAAAAAGTACGTTATCAATCCCGTTGAGGCGAGAGAGGCTTGTCTTGATAAGCCCGAAACGCTTGCGGTTGAATATGAAATTCCCACATCCGTGGCTACGGTCGATGGATTTGTGGATATGGACGACGAGGCGCTTGGCGGTATGGTCAAGGAGCTCGGTCTTGCTATGGATCTTGACGATATCAGATTCTGCCGTGATTATTTCAGGGAAGAAAAGAGAGATCCCACTATCACGGAAATAAGAATGATAGATACGTATTGGTCCGATCACTGCCGTCATACCACCTTTTTGACTACGATCGACAAGGTGACCTTTGAGGACGAGCTGCTTGAGAAGACATATAAGGAATATCTTGCCGTGCGCGAAAAGCTCGGCAGAACGAAGCCGCAGAACCTTATGGATATCGGTACTCTTGCGGCGAAATACCTCAAAAAGACGGGTCAGCTTCAAAAGCTTGACGAGAGCGAGGAGATCAACGCTTGTACCGTCAAGATCAAGGTGACGGTTGACGGAGCCCCTGAGGATTGGCTCTTGCTTTTCAAGAACGAAACTCACAACCACCCAACCGAGATCGAGCCTTTCGGCGGTGCGGCGACCTGTATCGGCGGTGCGATCCGCGACCCGCTTTCGGGACGCTCCTACGTTTACGCGGCGATGCGAGTTACCGGTGCGGCTGATCCTACTGTTCCCGTTTCCGAGACGATAAAGGGTAAGCTTCCCCAGAGAAAGATCGTACAGACTGCGGCGGCGGGATATTCGTCCTATGGTAACCAGATCGGTCTGGCGACGGGTATGGTAGACGAGCTTTATCATCCCGGCTACGCGGCGAAGAGAATGGAGATCGGTGCGGTCATCGCGGCGGCTCCTGCAGAGAACGTCAGACGTGAATGCCCCGCAGATGGCGACGTAGTCGTTCTGCTCGGCGGACGCACGGGACGTGACGGCGTTGGCGGTGCTACCGGATCGAGTAAGGCGCACGACTCTCACTCGGTCGAGACCTGCGGTGCAGAGGTACAGAAGGGCAATGCGCCCGAGGAAAGAAAGCTTCAGCGTCTGTTCAGAAACGCAGAGGCTTGCAGAATGATAAAGAGATGTAACGACTTTGGCGCGGGCGGTGTTTCGGTTGCTATCGGCGAGCTTGCGGACGGACTTGACATCGACCTCAACAAAGTGCCGAAGAAGTACGAAGGACTTGACGGCACCGAGCTTGCGATCTCCGAGTCGCAGGAGAGAATGGCGGTCGTTATTGAAAAAGAAAATGTAGAGAGATTTATGGCTCTTGCCGAGAGCGAAAATCTTGAAGCAACGGTCGTGGCTCGAGTTACCGAGGAGCCCAGACTCCGCGTCCATTGGAACGGCAAGACGGTTATTGATCTCTCTCGCGAATTCCTCAACTCCAACGGTGCGGAGAAGCATATTGAGATCGCTCCTGAGAAGCCCGAGGCTTACGAGGATTATACAAAGGAGCCTGTGGAAGATTTTGTCAGCGGATACAAGGCGCTTGTGGGTGATTTGAACGTATGCTCGAAGCGCGGTCTTTCCGAGAGATTCGACTCTACTATCGGTGCGGGCACGGTGCTTATGCCGTTCGGTGGCAAGCACCAGAAGACTCCTATTCAGGCTATGGTACACAAGGTTTCGGTCGAGCAGAAGCACACCGACACCTGCTCGTTTATGTCCTGGGGATACAATCCCTATATTGCGGAGAAATCGCCTTATCACTCGGCGTATCTTGCAGTGGTCGAGAGCCTTGCAAAGCTTATCGCGGCAGGCGCTTCTTACGAGGACGTTTATCTGACCTTCCAGGAATATTTTGAAAAGCCCAAGGGCGACGGCAGACGTTGGGGCAAGCCTCTGGCGGCTCTGCTTGGCGCGTTCAGAGCGCAAGTAGAGCTTGGTGTTGCCGCTATCGGCGGTAAGGACTCGATGAGTGGCTCGTTCGAACAGCTCGACGTTCCTCCCACGCTGGTTTCTTTTGCGGTTACTACGGGAAAGGTTGACGAGGTCATTACCAACGACGCGAAGGCGGCAGGACACAAGCTTATCTGCCTCGCGCCTAAGTACGGCAAGGACAATCTGCCTGTGGCAAGTTCTCTGGTCGAGACCTTTAACAAGGTCACGGCGCTTATGAGAGAAGGTAAGGTATATTCGGCTTACACTCCCACCTTTGGCGGTATTGCCGAGGCGGTTTATAAGATGTGTATCGGTAACGGACTCGGATTCAGATTTGACGGGTCTATGTGCAACAGAGCGATATTCAATTATTGCTACGGCTCGTTCTTGCTCGAGGTTGATGCTGACGCGGAGGGTATGATCGTTGGATATTTCACCGATGACGGTAAGATATCTCGCGGCGATGAACAGGTTTCCTTTGCAGAGCTTGATAAGCTCTACGAGGGTAAGCTTGAGGGCGTTTTCCCGACTCTTGAAAAGGACGAAAACAAGACCTACGAAAATATAAGCTTTAAGGCTGAAAAGAGAGCTGCGCCCGCTATAAAGGTCGCAAAGCCGAAGGTGCTTATTCCCGTTTTCCCCGGCACGAACTGTGAATTTGACACTGCAAAGGTCATGAGAGATGCGGGGGCTGAGGCGAAGATATTCGTTATCAACAATCTGACTCAGGACGGCATTCAGAGAAGCGTTGAGAATTTTGCGAAGGAGCTGTCTGACAGCCAGATGGTATTTGTTCCCGGAGGATTTTCGGGCGGTGACGAGCCTGACGGATCGGGTAAGTTTATTATGGCTTTCTTCCGTAATCAGCAGATCAAGGACGGAGTTCACGATCTCTTGAACAATCGCGACGGTCTTATGTGCGGTGTTTGTAACGGATTCCAGGCGCTTATCAAGCTTGGTCTCGTGCCTTACGGTAAGATCATTGACACCGATGAAAATTGCCCGACGTTGACCTTTAACACAATCGGCAGACATCAATCGAAGCTTGTGAGAACGAGAATTGCCTCCAATAAGTCGCCCTGGCTGGCGGCTACCGAGGTCGGCGACGTTTACACGGTTGCAATTTCGCACGGTGAGGGTCGTTTCCTTGCCTCCGACGAGCTCGTAAAACAGCTGATTGCTAACGGTCAGGTCGCTACGCAGTACGTTGATCTTGACTGCAATGCGACGAGCGATATCCGCTACAATCCCAACGATTCGGTCATGGCGATCGAGGGTATTACCTCGCCCGACGGCCGTGTATTCGGTAAGATGGGTCACTCCGAGCGTATCGGCAACGGTCTTTACAAGAACGTGCTTGGCGAGTTCGATATGAAGATGTTTGAAAGTGCGGTTAGGTACTTTAAG
>CAZQLJ010000095.1:0-7181 GCA_964594085.1 uncultured Clostridium sp. | reverse complement strand
CGGAGCGCACTGTCAAGAGACTCGCCGTCCTTTACTTTGATTTCTGCCATCTATTTTCCCTCCCCTCGCTTTTAAACAGGTTCAGTGAGCAATTTTTCTCACAGATACTTGACTATTATACACCATATTTTTCTGTTTGTCAATATTGATTGAGCAAATTTTTTCGATTTTTTTGATAAAATTTCCGTCAGCCAAGCTTTGCAGCCTCGGCGAGAATAATATCCGCAACCGCGCGGGCACAGACCTCGACTCCATCGCTTGTCAGATGAATGTTGTCGGACGCGAGGATGTATTTTTCCTTGTCGTCGACGAGCAGCGCGTGAAGATCGTTGATAACCACGCCCTCCCTCTTCAGCGCCTCAACGGCGATCTCATTAAATCGGCAAATCGTACTGTTTTTATTGTGAGGATTGGCGTCGAGCACGGGAGTAGTCGTCGCAAAGATCACAACGTCGCAATACGATTTTAAAATCCTCGCTATCCTCACGATATTCTCCACGTACTCCTCCTCCGATGAGAAGGTTCCGTCTCCGAACAGCTCACAAAGATCCCAATGACCGCAATTAAAATGAACAATGCGGCTGCCCTTTATAGCCTCGGCATAGTCGAACAGCATACGAAGCGTGTATTTGGCAAAACGACAGTTGTCATCAGGCTGAAAGACCTCAAAATCGGGCCCGAGCAGCTCGGCTGCTCTCTTTCCGTATCCCGCTACCTGCTCACCCACGCCAAAGCGAATCGAATCTCCAAGAAAAGTGACTTTCATAGCTAACCCCGCCTTATTTTACAACGATATTGATGATCTTGTTGGGAATAACGATCTCCTTGACCACGCTCTTGCCCTCAAGCGCATAAGCGACCTTTTCGTCAGCCTTTGCGAGCGCGAGCGCCTCGTCCTTGTCCATATCAACGGGAACGCAGATCTTACCCTTGAGCTTGCCGTTCACCTGAACGATGACCTCAACCGTATCGTCTGCGGTCTTCGCCTCGTCGTAGGTAGGCCAGCTCTCGTAAGCGATGGTGTCGGTGTGACCCAAGATCGACCAGATCTCCTCACAAATATGAGGACAGATGGGAGAAAGCATCTTGATAAGTCCCTCGGCGTACTCCTTGGAGCACTTGCCCTCCTTGTAGACCGCATTCACGAATATCATCATCTGCGAGATCGCGGTATTGAAGGCGAGCTTTTCAAAATCGTCGGTTACCTTCTTGACACTCTTATGGTAGATCTTTTCAAGCGCGGGAACGTCGTGATCAACTATATTTTCAGGCTCGGTAAAGAATGCCCAAACGCGATTAAGGAATCGTCTTGAACCCTCAACACCTGCGTCGCTCCAAGGCTTCGAGACCTCAAGCGGACCCATAAACATCTCGTAAAGGCGAAGTGTATCCGCGCCGTATTCACGAACCACATCGCTGGGATTTACGACGAACTCAGGGAAACGCTTACCCATCTTGATACCGTTAGCACCGAGGATCATTCCCTGATGCACGAGCTTCCGGAAGGGCTCCTTGGTAGGAGCAAGACCCTTATTGTAAAGATATCTGTTCCAGATTCTCGAGTACATAAGGTGACCGACCGCATGCTCGGGACCGCCGATATAAAGGTCAACGGGCATCCAGTGCTTGAGCAGCTCCTGATTTGCAAACTCGTCGTTGTTGTGGGGATCAATGTAGCGCAGGAAGTACCAGCTCGAGCCAGCCGAGCCGGGCATCGTCGAGGTCTCGCGGAGGCCCTTGACACCGTTCTTGTCGTACTGCTTCCATTCGGTCGCGTTTTCGAGAGGCGCCTTGCCGTTAACTCCCTTGTAATTTTCAAGCTCGGGAAGGATCAAGGGCAGCTCGTCGTCGCCAAGCACGTGGATATCTCCATCTTCGCCGTGAACCACGGGAACAGGCTCGCCCCAGTAACGCTGTCTTGCGAATATCCACTCTCTGAAGTGATAGTTGACGGTTCTCTTGGCAACTCCAAGTCCCTCAAGCTTCGAGGTGATCGCTTCCTTTGCCTCCTCAACGGTAAGACCGGTAAACTCCTCGGAATTGACGAGTCTGTAGCCCTTGCCGAGATAATCCTGCTTCTCAAAAGCCTTCTCGGTTACGTCAACGTGACCGAGCTTTTCGTCGCCGTCAATTACCTGGATCATATCGATATTGTGCGCGATAGCGTACTCAAAGTCTCTCTGATCGTGAGAAGGAACCGCCATGACCGCGCCCGTGCCGTAGCTTGCAAGCACGAAATCGCCGATAAACATTCTGACTTCCTTGCCGTTTACGGGGTTGATACAGGTCACGCCCTTAAGCTCACAGCCCGACTTGGTCTTGTTGAGCTCGGTTCGGTCCATATCGTTCTTCTTGAGCGTCTCGTTGATGTACGCCTGAACCTCGTCCTTGTTCTCGATCCTCGGCATAAGCTGCTTTACGATCTCGCCGTCAGGCGCAAGAACCATAAACGTAATACCGTAAATGGTCTCGATACAGGTGGTAAATATAGAAAATTCACCGCCGCCGACAATGTTGAACTTGACCTCAACACCCGTCGACTTGCCTATCCAGTTCTTCTGCATAAGCTTAGTGGACTCGGGCCAATCGATCTCGTCAAGTCCCTCAAGCAGCTCCTCTGCAAACGCAGGCTGATTGATAACCCACTGCTTCATATTCTTTCTGACTACGGGATAGCCGCCGCGCTCGCTCTTACCGTCAATGACCTCGTCGTTCGAGAGCACCGTGCCGAGCTCCTCGCACCAGTTAACAGGCATATCAATATACTGCGCGTAGCCGTCGAGATAAAGCTGCTTGAAAATCCACTGCGTCCACTTGTAGAATTCGGGATCGCTGGTGGCTATCATCTTGTCCCAGTCGTAATCAAATCCAAGCTCCTTAAGCTGCTTGGAGAAGGTCTTGATATTGTCCTGAGTGAATCCGTTAGGATGATTTCCCGTTGTGACCGCGTACTGCTCCGCAGGAAGACCGAACGAGTCGTAGCCCATCGGGTGAAGGACGTTATATCCCTGCATTCTCTTCATTCTCGAAACGATATCGGTCGCTGTGTAGCCCTCGGGGTGACCCGCGTGAAGACCTACGCCCGAAGGATAGGGGAACATATCAAGCGCGTAAAACTTGGGCTTTGAAAAGTCCCAAACGTCCGTCTTGAACGTCTGATTCTTCTCCCAATATTCTTGCCATTTCTTTTCAACTGACAAATGATCGTATTTCATTTATATTTCCTTTCTGCCATGGTGGCATGTAATTATGTACGTAGTTAGTGTATGAATCGATGGGAAAACGCGGTCGCTTTTTGAAAAAAGCTCCGCAAAAACTTTCACCCCTTGGGTTCTAACCAAGGTGGATATGACCTGTTTTCAGCAAGCTGAAAACGCTGAAATTTGCTCGCAAATTTCAGCCTGCCGTCCGTTTGTGTATCGTTAGGGTGGCGAGAATCACGGTTAAGGCTTTATTTTTCACCATTTCAAAACCTAATCCGTCTTACTTTATCTATCCTTGTGGAAGTTTTCGCGGGGGTGCAGGGGGAGCCTTTTGAAAAAGGCTCCCCCTGCTCTCTCCCAACAAAAAACGCCTTCGTCTCAATTTTGAGACGAAGGCGTAAACTCTCCGCGGTACCACTCAAATTGCGCTGGGGAGCGCCACTCTGACCAATAACGGCGGCTGACCGTTCCTCCCTACTGTAAATTCGGGAAGACTGCTCCGAGGTGAGTAAGAAAGGGCTTGTCTGCCGCCTCGCACCACGGGAAACCCACGGCGGCTCTCTGTCAAGACAAAACGATTCTCTGTCCTCATCAACGCATTTAAAAACAACATTAATATTATATTAGATAAAAGTACTTTTGTCAATAGCTTTTCAAAAGTTTTTCAAATATTGATCTCTGATTCGCGCATGACCACGGGCACTACGTCACGGGATCTCGATGCAAGTCGGGCAAGACAAACGACCTCAACACCGCCCTCGCGGATAAAATACAAATCCGAGCGCGCGATCTTCGGCTTGTTGACCACAAGCACCCAGATAAACGCGCCGTCATCGACCATTTTCTTCTTCAAATGCTCAACTATATCCTCAATTTTGTCACTCCAACCGTCCTGCTCACCGTCGATCTGAATGCAGGTCGACGCGCCGACCCGACCGCCAAATTCGTATCTCTTGTAGGCGTACATAGCAAGCACCTCGGCATCCTCGTCAAGCGAATTGAGACAAAATCCCATTTCGACAAGCTCGGATTCATCAAGCCCGAGTCTTGCAATGCCGTCGGCAAGCCACGGCAGGTCGCTCTTATCAAATTTCGGACTGCGACACGACTGCGTGTCAAGATAAACGCTGTATATCGCCATTTTTTCCATAAAACCGTCGGCAACACCGCACGCAACCGCCATATCGTAGATCACACGGCCGCAAGACGACGCCTTGACCACTAAATTGAAGTCAAAATTCGCCTCAGGCGGCGTGGTATGATGGTCAACACAGCCAATGACCTTGTTTTCGTAAAAGGTCACGTGATGATCGACCAATATAAGCATATCCTTCGCACCAAAGCCGCCGAAGTCGACCCCGTCAAGTATCCCGAGCCTTTTCATATCGCGAAGCGTAACGCCGTCGGGACAAGTGCCGAATTTAATGACCGCTTCCACACCAAGCCGCAAAAGCAGCTCGCGAAGCATCACCGCTGAAATAATACTGTCGCAGTCGGGCATATCGTGCCCCGTCACCACGACAGAAAAGCCACCCTCAATTGCATTTTTACAAAGCGCGACCAGCTCCCCGACCTTGCTCCTGTATAAATCATTTTTCATAATACGACCTCGTAATTTCTTTGATTAGATTATACTCCCTTTTTCCTCGTTTGTCAACCGCCGCGAAAATTAAACTCTTAGTTGATAAAACAACAGTTAAAAAGATTGACTTTGCGCCTCATTAGTGATATAATTACTTATCATTAAGTCTATTTATAGCGCGAATGGAGGTTAGCGTGAAAGTTACTTCCATCCAATAGTAAAATATACTTTTTCAAGCATGAATTTTGCCTTCGCGGCAAAATTCATCGATTACTATTTGTGCCGCCTACGGCGGCGGAATGGAGGTTAACATGAAAACGATAGCACATCTTACGGATAAAACTGTTCTCGGAATTGACAACGGTCTTTCAAGCAAGCCGCCGAGGCTGACCTCCCGCGCGATAGTAAAAAATAAAGACGGAATGATAGCGATCCTTTATTTCAGGAAAAACGATCTCTACTCTCTTTCGGGCGGAGGAATTGAAAACGGCGAGACTCCCATCGACGCTGTCAAGCGCGAAGTACTGGAGGAAACCGGCTGTACTGCCATAAGCATTTCCGAGCTTGGCATTGTATCGGAAAACCGCGCTTGCCACGATTATGTGACCATATCATATTTTTACGTTGTTGAAGCCGGCGAGCATCTCTCCCCCCTTGCTCTTACTAAAGATGAACTTGAAAGAGAAACCGAGGTTCAATGGCACAAACCCGAGGATCTGAAAAAGGTAATAGCCTCATCAAATAATGACACCGAGCAACGAAAATATATACAGGCACGTGACATGGCAGCAATCAACGAATATTTAAATCAATATGTTACCATATCTTGCGTATGGGAGCATAACGGCAACGACACCCTGCTGTATTCAAAAAATTACGTAGGGGCTTTTACGCGCGGCGAAACCAAGCAAGTTGCCATTGATAAAATGGAAAAAGAGATCCTCTCATACTGCAGGTGGGCAGAGCTTCCCTTACCCACAAAAGCAGAACCCGTTATCGTCCAAGAAAAAAACTCCGACCTGAATATAAAAGACGCCGACTCCGACGTTATCTTTGAAAGCGAAAAAGCTCCGCTTACAACGGACGAATACGAAGAACTAAAGAAACTTGCGCTGAAATCGGCAAAGGATTTCCTTGCCTTGTACGATTCTATTCCCGACAAAAACGCAACCGTAGCACCCGAACGCAAAACCTTTTACGGTCAAGTACCTCGCTCGGCACACGAGATGTACGAGCACACAAAGAACGTAAACGAGTATTATTTTGCGGAAATTGAAGTTGATGCCGACAACGACGGCGATATTTACGACTGTCGCAAGCGCGGCTTTGAAGCACTTGAAGCAAAACCCAACTTTCTTGATAACGCCGTTATCGAGGGCAGTTACGGTGAGTATTGGTCGCTTCGTAAAATGCTTCGCCGCTTCATCTGGCACGACCGTATCCATGCAAAAGCCATGTGGCGTATGGCAACCGCAACGTTCGGAGTCGAAAATATCCGAAACCCGTTTTATTTTGAAATTTGATTTTTGGAGAACAAATGAAAGTACTTATAGGAACCACCAACCCCTCAAAGCTTCGCCGATTCGAAGAGCTTTTATCGGGTCATAACATAGAATTTTTCAGCCTGCGCGACCTTGGAATCGACACCGAGCCCGAGGAAACGGGCAAAACGCCCGAAGAAAACGCCGCGATCAAAGCGCAGTTTTACGGCAAATATTTTGACAAAGTGGTCTGCAACGACTCGGGACTCTATTTCGATTCCCTGCCTCTTGATGACCCGCGCCAGCCGGGACTTAACGTAAGAGCCCCCGAAGGCAAGCGACTTGACGACGAGGAAATGATCGAGTATTATTCAAATCTCGTCGCCTCGCTCGGCGGTAAGGCGCTCGCCTATTACCTCGACGGCATCGCGATATATAATTGCGGCAAAATCTCCACCTATATGGAGAATAGCGAGGCAACCCGCGCAAGCGCCTTTTATATGGTGGACAAACCCACACCCGAGCGCAATCCGGGCTGGCCGCTTGACTCGATCTCGATAAACCGCAATACGATGAATTATTTCACCCACCAAGGCGACAACAAATACGACACCACGAACGAAAATATAATGCTCGGCGAATACCGCCAAAGGCTCGTCGAGTTTATGACAAAAGCGCTTGGTATCAGCTCGCAAACAAGCGACAAGGAAAGCATCCGCAAGGAGCTTCAATGCAAAATATATCCTCTGAACTCACTGCAAACATATAAGTATGTCGTTATCTGTGCCTCCTATCAAGGAAAGTGGATTCTTTCAAAACACAAGAAGCGCAACACTTGGGAAACGCAGGGCGGTCATATCGAGGACGGCGAAACTCCGCTTGAATGTGCAAAGCGTGAGCTTTTTGAAGAAAGCG
>CAZQLJ010000094.1:0-7248 GCA_964594085.1 uncultured Clostridium sp. | reverse complement strand
GTCTGCGCACCGGCATTTCTTGTAAAGTTGTTGGTGTCAAGCATAATTCCCGACAAAAGCACCTCTGCTTCTTCCTTGAGGAGCGATTGACTGAACTTGCTCCTGAGCAATATTTCCGCAACGATCTCCGAAGCGGAGGATTTGGTCGCCTCAACGTACTGCAAGAAGGGCTCGAACGTGAGCGCATTCGCCAGACGGTGATGGTCGAGAATGGCAATGTCGGATATGGTTTGTGCAAGATCGGCAGCTTCGTAAATGTACGGATTGTTTACGTCACAGATAATAAGCACGGTGCCCGCTGAAACGAGATCCTTCGCCGCATCGCGATTGATAAATATGTCGTCGTATATTTCAAGTGGAGCAAGCTGCTCGTAGCAGACCCTGAACGCCTCGTTGTCTTTGTTGATAACTATCTTGACCTTGGGGCGTTTTTCAGACGCGATGCCCTTGTGCTCGTCTTCAATGATAGACATAGCAAAACGCGCCGCACCTACACAAGAGCCTATCGAGTCGAAGTCGGGATTTGCATGTCCCATAATAAGTATCTCGGACGCTCCGCGTATCTTCTTTTCGAGGATTTCTCCGCTGACACGGGAAACAACAGCAGTATTATTTTCTATCGTCTTGTGAGTTCCGCCGAAGAAATAGTATCCCGACGAATCCTCGCGTCTGATCGCGATCTGGTTACCGCCTCTCTTAATGGCGATATCAAGCGCCTCAAAAGCGGCTCTTTCTTTATCACGCAGAGAACCGCTTATAGCGGCGATTCCCATTGAAACTGTGATAGGGAAGCTGTTGTCGCCCATCTTCAGCGACATTATCTTGTTTTGGATATCGAAATCGTTTTGCATCTGCTTGTCCAGCTCTTGCTTGGAGAACACGGCAATAAATCTGTCGTTATCGTAAGCCTCGATAAATCCGTTCATCTCCTCAACCCAGTTTTTAAGCTTTGTTTCGACCGCCGTAGCGACCGAGCTGTAATCTGCGCGCACGTATTGAGCAAGCTCCTTGAGGTTATCAAGCATAATATATGCAACAACGGGGCTTTCTCTTTTTTCTTTTTCAGCAAGTGAGAGAAGACTTTCGATATCGTTGAACACGGTAAAGTAATAATTTTCTCCGTGCATCTTGAAGGTGTACGCCTCTACCTCGTATCTCCGTCCGTCAGACAAGCGCGTGACAGTTGCGCCGTTTGCAACAGACTCTGTTTCGGGGAGTTCAAAAGAAGCCTCTCCAAGATCATCTCGGCTCTTGGCGATGGCAATAACCGACTGCATCGAAACCGAACAGAATTCGGAAAGATCAATGCCGCTTATCGCGCTCTTGTATCCGAGAATATCCTGGAGCGCACCATTCATCAGCTTGACCTTGCCGTTGCCGTCTACGATGGCATACGGGAAGTCGATTATGTAACGGAACATATCGTATATCTCGGTCTCGAGCTTGTGAGCCTCGTTTCTTGCCTTTTTGATCTTATTATCCTTGATGACGAACGAAAGGCAAATAAAACCTGCCGAAAGAACGTAAAAAGCCGAAAAAACGATTATCATTGTCGAGAGTGTCTGTTTGTTTTGCAGATGGAATCCAACTATCGCAAGAATTGCGAACAGGACCGCCGCCTCGGCAACGCAGAAGATCATAGGGAGAGAGAGGTCAAGATGAAATCTCGATCTGCGACGCGCCTGAGAAGAGTTTTTGTTATTTGACGGTGATTTGACAGTCATTAGTTATCTCCTTTATTGTAAAATTCCTTCGCCCAGGAGTCGATCTTCCGCGTGATCACGAAAAACGCTCCAATAAGCGCAAGAAGAATGAAAAATGACGAGAATTTGTTGAAAAGCAAGATAATAAGCAGTGCTATCGGAATGATGCCAAGAATTCCGAGTTTTTTGGGAAGGATCATTACAGCTCCGATTCCCGTCAGAGCAAGACAGGGAATGAGCATGAAAGAAATGTTGCCGAAAACGACTGCAATGAATGACGTGTTGTTTGAGGCATCGGTCGTAAACGACATAATGTGCGCCACAAGGAAGACCAGTGCAGTCACCGCACTGACGGATAACGTCCTGCTTTTGAGGAGCGCCTCCTGATCGAATCCCTGCGCCTCCAAAAGATCGTTTTTCAACGAGTGAATAACGAACGATACCGAAAGGCAGAACGCCACGATAAGTCCGGGGGCTAAATTGACGTAGGAGTTGACCATCTCGGATATCTCGCTGTAAAGCGACTGCGTCAGCTCGGTCTGACCGACAAACGAGATGTATTCCTCAGTAAAGGTTTCGAAAAATGTGCGTATGTCAGATGCAATACTCATCATCGCCTCTAACGAAAGGCTGCCGTAACGCGAATGTGTCGAGATCGCGAAAAAGGCAATTAACGGAACTATGGTTGCCACAGTGCAAGCAAGCACCGAGGTGTTCAGATCCGATTTCGATAGCGAAGCAAGACCCAACGCAAGCGCGGGGATCATAAAGACCAGCGAAAATAATGAACGAACAGGATCAAGCGTAAGCACTAAGGATACAGCGTAGGCCAAAAGCGGTGTGACGATCGGAAAGAAAATGTTTTTCTTTCCGCAAGCACAAATAAGAGTAGAGTAAGCACAAACACCGTAGACTGCACCAAGCACGATCGCGGGAATTAGCGCAGAGCCCGAAAACGAAACGAAGATCAAGCTCATAAGCACCGTCAGAAAGGTCCAACGAATCTTTTTGACCAAAAACCAGGCAAACAAAACGCACGCGACTACCATTGCCCACGCCCAGATCTCAAGATGAGTCTGCGAGTTGCCAAAAAGCAGCGGCATTAGCATAGAAAAGAGGATCGCCATCACGGACAACATAAAGCAACACGAATAGGATAACTTCCCTTGTTCGCGATAATGAAGCTCCTGAATGTCTCTATGAGACAATGGACGAGCTTGTTTGGCAGATCTGTATCCGTTCATAGCAACTCCTTTCTTTCGATTTACGTGGTCAATACAAACAATAACGCATTATAGCATTATATAATTATATCATATAAAAGGCATTTTGTAAACAGAATTTTCAAAATTTGCACAGTTTTATATATATTTAATGAAATATTTTGCAAAAACAAGCGACGGTCAGTACCTTTTGCAATCCCGAAATGCCCACATAATAAAAAAAGAAAAGAATTTTTTGGAAAAATTTTAAAAAACTATTGCAATTTAGAAAAAAGTGTGATATAATGCAGTGTAGTGTATAGAGAATGCTGGAGTGGGTTGAGAGATCCACTCTTAAATTTTGTCTTGTCACAAATGGGAAAGGATTTGGTTATATTTATGAAATCTAACGGAAACAAAAATATCGCCTCTGTTGTAAAAGAGCTTATAACTCCCACAGCGGATGAAATGGGATATTACCTTTGGGACGTCGAGTTCGTAAAAGAGGGCGCGGATAAATATCTTCGCATCACGCTTGACAACGAAGAGGGTATCACGATAGAGGATTGCGAAAAATTCCACAGAGCGATAGATCCCATTCTCGACGAGGCAGACCCTATCAGCGAAGCGTATATCCTTGAGGTTTCCTCCCCCGGTATCGAGCGTGAGCTGAAAACGTCGGCGCATATCGAGGCTTGCGAGGGCTGGGACGTCGAGGTAAGACTCTATGCAGCAAGAAACGGCTCGAAGATATTCCGCGGAGTGCTCTGCGGATACGATGAGCAGGATAATATAGTTATCGAATCGGGGGAAGAGAAGATCAGCTTCAAGCCCGACGAAATAGCAAAGATAGCCACCTACTACGATTTCGGAAAATCGTGATAAACAGAGAAAAAATAAGAACCATAAACGTATAACGATTGAAAGGATTTTTGGATCAATGAACACAGAGTTTTTTACAGCACTTGAGCTTCTCGAAAAGGAAAAGGGTATCCCCCAGGCGTATATGATCGAAAAGATCGAAGCGGCGCTGGTATCCGCGTTTAAAAAGGAATACGGAAACAATACTAACGTAAGAGTGCATATCGACCCTGCGAAAAAGGACGTAAGAGTATTTCAGCAGAAGGAAGTCGTCGAGGTGGTAGAGGACCCCGCAACCCAGATCTCTCTCGTAGATGCAAAGGCAATGAGCAAGAGAAACGTGCTTGGCGGCACAGTCGAATTCGAGGTAAAGACCAAGAATTTCCGTCGTCTTTCCGCAGGCGCGGCAAAGTCTGTCATCATTCAGGGTATACGCGAGGGCGAGCACAGAGCTATGCAGGAGGCGTATGAGTCCAAGCGCGAGGAGATCATCACCGCAACCGTACAGAAGGTAGATTACGAAACGGGCAATATCCTTCTCGACACGGGAACAGGCCACGCGACTCTTCTTCGCTCCGAGCAGATCCCCGGCGAATACTATGAGGTCGGCGATAAGATCAAGGTGTTCATTCAGGAAGTAAACAAGGAGCTTCGCGGACCGCTGGTTACTCTTTCGAGAGTTCATTCGGGTCTTGTAAGACGTATGTTTGAGCTTGAGATCCCCGAGATCACGGACGGTATCGTAGTTATCAAGGGCGTTTCGAGAGAGGCTGGCTCGAGAACCAAGATAGCAGTCTACTCGAGAGACGAGAGCGTTGACGCGGTCGGCGCTTGTATCGGTGCTCACGGAATGAGAATAGACAGTATTCTCAGCGAGCTCGGCGGCGAGAAGATAGACATCATCAACTATAGCGAGGATCCCGCAGAGTACGTAACCGCGGCGCTTTCTCCCGCAACCGTTATTTCTGCGGAGATGGAGAGCGAAAGATTCTGCCGTGTCGTAGTTGCTCCCGATCAGCTTTCTTTGGCGATCGGCAAGGAAGGACAGAACGTTCGCCTTGCGGCAAGGCTCACGGGTATCAAGATCGATATCAATGCCGAGGGACTTGAAAAGGCTCCCAGAAACAACTGATAAGGCTTTTGAAAAAAGTTTATAAAAATGGAAAATAATAATCAGAAAATGCGTAAGGTTCCGATGCGTCAGTGCCTCGGATGCAACGATCATAAGCCAAAGCGCGAAATGATAAGAGTCGTAAGGACTCCCGAGGGCGCGGTCGAGCTCGATTTCGTCGGCAAAAAGTCAGGCAGAGGCGCGTATATATGTCCCAAGAGATCCTGCTTTGCAAAGGCGAGAAAGTCAAAGAGAATAGAGAATGTTCTCGAGGTAAAGCTCCCCGAGGAGATCTACGACGCGATGGAAAAGAGCATCTCGGAGGCAGAGGGACAGAATGGCTGACGAGAGAAACCTGCTTGGGCTTATCGGCATCTGTAAAAGGGCAGGCAAGACAGTCGTCGGAGTTCCGATGATATGCGAGCATTTGCAGAAATACCGTAAGAAGCGCCCGATCGGTGAAGAAAAGGAAACCGAGCTGATCGTCATCGAAGCGTCGGACACCTCTAACAATACGCATAAAAAAATCAGCGACAAATGTATATATTATAAAGTGAAGCACGTAAGGATAGCGTCGAGCTGCGAAATTTTGGGCAGAGCAGTCGGCAAAAGTGCTGTCGCGGCTGTGGCTATAGCAGATGAAAGCCTTTGCCGCGCGATCTTGGGAAAGCTTCCCGAGGACAATTAAAACATTGCAGTAAACCGGAAAGGTATGGGTATAATTTATGGCAGTAAAACCTCAGATCAAAGCGAATCAACTTGCAAAGGATCTCAATCTTAAGAGTAAGGAAATAACCGACATAATGGCGGGAAAGGGAATTGAGCTGAAGACTCAGAAGGCACTTGAGCCTCATGAGTTCGACGTTCTTTTCGACGCGCTTACGTCGGCATATCAGATCGAAGGGATCGACGACTATATAGACGGAGTCACCTTCATTCCCTCCAAGCTTGAAAAGGTGGAAAAGAAGACTCCCGTCAAGGAAGCGCCCGCAGAGGATAAGAAGGCAGAGCCCGCAAAGGCAGAAAAGGCAGAAAAGACGGAAAAGACGGAAAAGACCGAGAAAGCAGAGACTGCCGAAAAATCGAATAAGAGCGAGAAGCCCTCGAATAAGCCCGAGAAGGCTGCACAGCCCGAAACTAAAGTAAAGGAGGCTGTCGCTGCCAAGACGGACTCCGAGATTAAGAAAGAAACCAAGGAAGAGAAAAAGAATCCCGAGCCCACAGCTCCTATCATTAAGACTCAGCCCAAGGTCGACAGAGCAGAGGCGCTTGCACGTGCGGCGGCAATAGAAAAGGCGGCACAGCAGAAGGCGGCGCAGAGAGCTGCACAGGGCGGCAATCAGGATAACAGACAAAGACCTGATAATAACAGAAAAACCGAGGCACCCCGTCGTGATAGACCCGCATTTGAGCAGAGACCTCAGGGTCAGCAGGGACAGTCGAGTCAGCAGCGCAACCAGCCGC
The DNA here is from genome assembly GCA_964594085.1 of uncultured Clostridium sp. Lineage (GTDB taxonomy): Bacteria > Bacillota > Clostridia > Oscillospirales > CAG-272 > SVTX01. The sequence continues at coordinate 907 of CAZQLJ010000094.1, read as the reverse complement.
AGACAAACGACCGTTTCTCACGTATGGGCGCGCCCAACTTTGACAGACAGGCGGCACCTCAGAGAAGAGACGACCGCAAGCCTCAGAAGCCTCAGTTTAACAATAACAGAGGCGGTATGGATAAGGATGATTATATCCCCTCCGCACCCAGAGAGAAGTTTCAGCCTCAGGCAATAGTCCGCGCGCAGACCCCCAAGGGTGGCGACGGTACAAGCAAGAAGGGCGCGGCAAAGACCGTGGATATCCGTACCTCTAACGTCGACCTTTCCAAATACGACGAGAAGCTCGACACCTTCGTTTCCGAAAACGAGAGAGACTTCCGCGGCGGAAATCAGAAGCTTAAGAAGCAGCAGAATCAGTCGAGACAGGAAAGCGGCTTCGGTGGCAAGGGTAAGAACGGCAAGAAGGGTGGCAAGCCCGAGCATAAGCAGCCCGTAACGATCATCAAGGGTCCCTTGAAGGTTCAGATCCCCGAAGAGATCATCGTAAGTGATCTTGCGGCAATGCTTAAGGTCACCGTCGGTGAGGTCATCAAAAAGCTGATGCTCCTCGGTGCAATGGCGACCGCTAACCAGACTATCGACTTTGACACCGCGGCTCTCGTAGCAGTCGAATGCGGAGCAGAGCCCGAAAAGGCAGTGGTAGTTACTATCGAAGAAAAGCTCTTCGACGAGACCGAGGACGCTCCCGAGCAGCTCGAGCCCCGTGCTCCCGTCGTCTGTGTAATGGGACACGTTGACCACGGTAAGACCTCGCTCCTCGATGCGATCAGACATACCAACGTAACCACGGGAGAGGCAGGCGGTATTACCCAGCACATCGGTGCTTACAGAGTAAAGATCAATGGTCAGGATATTACCTTCCTTGACACCCCCGGACACGAAGCGTTTACCGCAATGCGTGCTCG
>CAZQLJ010000093.1:2990-7308 GCA_964594085.1 uncultured Clostridium sp. | reverse complement strand
TTACAATCCCTCCGTCACGGCAAGCCGTGCCACCTCCCTTTACACAAGGGAGGCTTTTATTTATTCAACACTCTCCCGAATCGGTTTTGTCCCATCGAGTCGAATGACTTTGTGCGATAGTGTTTTCAGCCAGTCCTCAATCTTTTCGGGAGTTCTTTTTTCTGCATATGCAAAAAACCTTTCCTCTTGCTCATACATATCGCCGTCGGGAAGAATCCTATCACCGAATTTAACAATAGCTCTTTGCCTTATTCTTTTCATTCGCGTGTCAAGAGGAACATCAAGGTATACCACAAGAGCATAATTTTCGTTGATTTCCGGATTCATATCTCCATTAACGGCAGAGAAAACAAAACAGGGATTTTGCTTTATATCTTCTAAAAGCAACCGTTCAACTTCTTCCCTCGTTCTTGATGAGGCATACGGATTATCCGTAGATGTAAAATAATATTGTTCTATATCCATATGCTTGAAATTTAATTCTTTTGCAAGCGCACCGGCAAGTGTTGTTTTACCACTTCCATTCAGTCCGCATACGCATATTCCGCACTTCATACTATACCTCTCTGTTTATTACCGGCTTCGCATCTGTATTACAAATGCATCGGGCTACGATACCCCTATTATAGCACAAAAACCGCAGAAAATCAATCTGCGGTTTCTGTATTCTGTGATTTCTCCGTTAAGGACAACACGCTAACGTGTCGGCTGTTTTCACCCCGCGAAGAGCAAAAGTCCAAGCAAAAGCAACAGCTCGCTGTCGGCGCTCTCGCCCTCGGCGAGATAGACGGTCAGCATCATCGCGATTATGAGCAATTCCTCGCTTCCAAGTCCGTGCCCAAAGGGGAATCGAGCCGCTGATGACGGATTTGGAGGCATGAGCGACGAAAATATCGACGGTCTTTCGTTTGGAGGGCTTGGTTCGGGAGTTTTTTCGGGCGGGAGAGCATAACCGCCGAAATTCTGCGACTCACGGTCGAGTTGCGGCTCGAATGCGGCGTCCGGAGCATTTGAATATGGATCGGCATCGTACGATGTATTGCCTCGAGGATCTTCTTCGGTCTGAAACGGCTCTATACGGGCGGGCGGTGGCATATCACTATACGCTCCCGAGCGACTGAAGGCGTGCCCGCCGTAGTTTTCGGGAACCTTAACGCTTTGTTTGTTTGGATCGGGTGACCTTGCGTACATACATACTCCTGAAGATTGAATTTTGTGTGGATTACAGCGATTTCAATACGTCACCGAGGCGGCTGAGCTTGAGAATATAGTCGACAGCCTGCTGTCTGTCGTGACTCAGATAGGGCTTCATAGCACAGAGCAGTGCCGCGCGACGATCGTCGGTAGAATGTTTTTTGATCAGCGCGCCCGCTTCGACAGAGTTATTGTCGCCGTGAGTTGTGTTAGTCGACGCGGTCGCCGAGGCGGTAACTGCCCCGGAGCCCATTCCGAGCATATCGAGCATCGGTTTTATCGACGAGATCAGTGTTGGCAGCTTTGATAAGAGCTCGGGGTTTGAAAGAAGCGCCGAAAAAATCTCCGCCGAGGGATTTGCCTGTGGGGGAGGCTGTGTAGTTGCCGCTGTTGTTGAAAAATCCCGATCGGACGACTCCGAGTCGGTGGGGGTATTCATTATCCCCTTAAGTATTCCCGAAAGGTAGTCGCTGCCCGAGGGACTGCCTCTTTCGGTTGCAAGATTTTCTTGATCGTTCATAGTAAAACACCTATTTTAGCTCAAACGCCTTTTTTGCCGTTTTTGAAGCTTTTTATCAACTCGTCGGCGCGTGAAAGATCACTGTCGGTAGCAGTTGAGAGCGCGGCGCGTATACCTGCGAGCTCGGACGGACCGATTTTAAGATTTGAAGGATCGATACCCGCGTCACTTGCTATTTTTTTGATAACCATAGCAAGCTTTGCATCGTCGAGTGTGAGGAGCATATTAACAGCCTTTTTATCGAGCATCATAGCAAATTTCCTTTCTTGCGATGAAATTGTGAGTTCGTTATTATTCTATGCCAAAATAAAAAATGTGTGTGTAAGTATAGACAAAATCGCCTTTAAATGCTATAATATAATATGAGAACCGACAATTTCCGCGGTTCATAAATTGTAAAATATAGGTGACGGATGAACATTCTCGTTTTCTCGGACTCGCACGGACGCGCTTCTAATCTTTTTGAAGCCCTTAAAAGACAAATAAAAAAGCCCGACGCCGTGGTTTTCCTCGGGGACGGGATTCGTGATATTTCATATTGCGATCTGGACGGAGCCACGCTTTTCGCCGTTGAAGGCAACCGTGACTTATATAGCTCATACGGCGGTATCAATGCCGAGGAGGAGATACTCGTTACGCTTGGCGGAAAGAAAATAATGATGGTTCACGGTCACGCGTACGGAGTCAAATCGGGACTTGCGAGAATAGTAATGGCGGCCGTGCGAAAGGGTGCTGATATCGTTCTTTTCGGTCACACTCACCAGGCAATTGAAAAGTATATTCCGGCAGGGCAGACCGAGTACGGCATTGAGCTTGAAAAGCCTCTTTGGCTATTTAATCCCGGAGCTGCTGTGGAGACTTGCTGGGGATACGTGGAAATAGACAAAAACGGCAACGTCCTGCTTTCGCACGGAAGACTGTACTGATTTCATAAAAAATAAAAGGAAAATCTTTCGATCTTCCTTTTAAGTATAAATCAAACTTCAGCCTCTGCCGCAGGAACAGACATGAAATCCTCAGCGTGAGTAAGCGCCTCATCATAAGCCGCGATGACTGCGTGCTCAAGCTCTGAACGGAACTGAGAGTTTATGGGATGAACGATGTCGCGATAGGTGTCGTCGGGGTTCTTTCTGCTGGGCATAACGATAAAGAATTTGTCGCGAGCATTGATTACCTTGATATCGTGAACCGCGAGCTGACCGTCAAAGGTTACCGAAACGACCGCTTTCATAGGGCCGTCTTCAAAAAGCTTTCTTATTTTGATATCTGTGATCTGCATAGTTTTGCCTCCGTTGTTTTATTTTTTGCTATTTTTCTCTTTTACGATTATATTATACAGACCATTTGTGAAGACTATTCAACAAAAACAAGATTTTTTTGTGAAAAGTTGGAAAAAGGGTATGTTGTTTTTGCTCTGTACACGGCGATTTTTGTATAAATACAGATAACATTTGATTTTTATGTAAGGAGTTGATCTTAATTGTCCACACCGAATACTCATTTTGGAGCCGAGGCGATACGTAATATTATGAATAATGCGCGAGAAAAAAAGATATTTTTTCTTGGTGCGGGGGGAATAATGATGTCCTCTCTCGCCCTGTTGACTAAAAGAGCAGGATATGAGGTCGGCGGCTCGGATCGTTCAAAAAGTGCTCTGACCGATAAGCTTGAGGCGGCGGGAATAGAGATGTTTTACACTCACGCAACGGGAAATCTCGGAGAGAATTGCGGTGTGGTGATATATACCGTTGCAGTCTCTCCCGACAACCCCGAATACGCGAGAGCGCAAAATGAGGGAATACCCTGCATATCGAGAGCCGACTATCTCGGCTACATAATGACCGAATATAAGAACCGCGTGGGAATTGCGGGTATGCACGGCAAGAGCAGCTGCACCTCGATGTGCGCAGAGATCTTTCTCAGTTCGGCACAGAAGGGGAACATACTTCAACCCACGATAGTCTCGGGCGCGACCTACGCTTCTATGGGAGGTGCCTATTATCTCGGTGAGCAGGACAATTTCATTTTCGAGGCGTGCGAATATATGGATAGCTTCCTCGACTTCAATCCGACAGTCGCGGTCTTGCTCAACGCCGAGATGGAGCACGTGGACTATTTCAAGAGCATAGAGCAGATAAGAGACTCATTTAGTCGCTACGCATCGCTCGTTGGCGAGCAGGGAACGGTCATATACAATATCGACGATGAAAATACGGTTATTTCGGCTTCGAAGGTGAATGCGAATAAAATTAGCTTCGGCCTGTCCGAGAGCGCCGATTTCAGAGCAGTCAACGTCGATCTTGACGTCTTCCCGATAGAATTTGATATTTTGCACAAGGGCGAGCAGTTTGCCCATATCAAAACGAACGCCTTTGGAATTCATAGCGTTTACAACGCGCTTGCCGCCGCTGCGGCATCGGTAGCTTGCGGACTTTCCGCCGAGGATATTGCCTGCGGTCTTGCCGAATTCATGGGCGCGGGACGAAGAATGGAATATAAGGGCGAGATCAACGGAGCGCTTGTTTACGACGACTACGGGCACCATCCCACAGAGGTCAGCGCGACCCTTGCGGGTGCTAAAAAGGCTTGTCGCGGCAGACTTAT
>CAZQLJ010000093.1:0-2890 GCA_964594085.1 uncultured Clostridium sp. | reverse complement strand
TGTGACAATGGTGAAAACGGAGAAATTTGATGAAAAAAGGATCAAAAAATAACAAGGAACAGAAAAAAGAAACCAAGTACTGCTCCTTTAACACACATATCATTATTTATTTAATTGGTTTTCTGATTTTTCTTGCCCTTGCCGTTGCATTTTTTGTAGATGGTATAGGTTGGGGAATATTCTTTATGCTTCTCGCGCTTGTTCCAATTTTTATAATCGTTGTGTCTCCCTTGCGCTATGAATATTCAAAGAAAAGCGTTACCATTATTTACGTGCTCGGTGACCGCGAAATAATTCCGTGGACTTCGGTGAGAAATATCACCTTGTACGGCAGTTGGATAAGTCATCTCGGCTATTTTCCGTACTATCAAGTCGCCTATGGACATAAAAAGCAGAAATTCTATATGAACGGCGAGATCACAAAGAGCAGAAAAAACAAAAAGCTGATAGAGAAATTTTACGGTGGCACTATTTTATAACAAAAATCCGACTGATTTTCAGTCGGATTTTTATATTAATTTAGTTAAGCATACTAAATCATATTGCTTGTGTATCACACATAAAATTAACTATGCTTAACACAACAGCAATAAGCACAAAGAAAATTAAACAAACTTAACAACTTTGGATTTGCCAAATTTATTCAATAACAACAAGAGTCGAGCACTCGAAGCGGGGGATAACGTAGGTAACTTTTCCGTTTTCATAGGTAAAATCAAGCTCCTGCATATCGGGCGCGATATAAACGCGCGAGGGCTTCTCGGCAACCTTGACCGTAACCTTTGTGTCAAGCACCGTCGGAAGATCCTCGATTATCTCGATGTTAGTGCCGCGAACCTTTGTGGGCGCGTAAGCAATATGATTGACAAGGCGCTCGCCGTTGTCGGTAGGCTGCTTCATCAGAGAGGTAACACCAAGCGAGCCGAGAGAGGTCGAAAGAGTCTTTTCATCACCAAGCAGACGGTCAATGATATCGAAAACGGCATATTTAAGATGGATAGCGCCGATCTTTGCATATTCCGAGAAGATCTCCCAAGCGATATATCCGATCTTGTCGGTTACGACCGCGCCGACCGCCGTTTTGTTTCTGTCGTAAGGTGTGTGACGGTGCGAGCAGAAATGCTCGGCAGTGCGGTTGAAGTAAGGATCCACGCGAAGCGCGCGCACCTCACCCGAAAAGTCTTCGGAAAGATCGAGCTTGTAGCACTTGCTATACATAACGTAGGAGGTTATTCCGTTGGGATAAAGCTCGTATTCGGGGTGCAGATAGCAGGGATTGAGCTCGACCTCGCCGCCAAACTTCGCTCCGAAATCAAATGCGAATTTTCCGTCTCTGCCAACGCCCGATTTACCCGTGAGCAAAAGCTTGCCGCCGCCTGCAAGATAAGTGTCGAGCTTTTCCTTGAAAGCACCGTTGACGGATATATTGTCAGGTAGGATTATAAGCTTGTATCCGGAAAAATCCGCCTCGGGATCGATGACGTTGTAAAGATAATGTCCCTCCAACATCATACGGTTGGCGCCGATGTCCTGATGTATTCCGCCGCCGATCATTGCCGCATAGTCAAAATCGCCGGCGTGCGCGCTGTTAACGCTACCCTCCGCGGAGAGCAGTCCGATGTCGGCAATATATTCGGAGTCGATCATCCAATCCTCACGCGCCTCGACCTCTTGGTATGCTTTACCAATCAGACGGTAGGTTGAGAGATCCATTTCGCCGTCGGGGTGAAGCTGATCGCCAACCGAGGATTTTGCACCGCAAAGATTTGAGAGAGCAGCTTCGTATCTGAGCGCATTCGGGTGCTTGAAGCCGCCAAATTCTCCCCATGACTGATGGAATTTTCCCGTCATGCCGAGAAATTCCTTTCCGAGCGTTCTCGCGTAAGCCGCGGCGCGAGGGAAGTGATCGTATCCCCAACCGCCCGTGGGGAGCGATTCGATCTCAAAGTGCTGAGTGTTGCGCATGGCGACCCTTCTTCCTTGAAAAAGCGCGCCTCCGTCATTGTGGATTATGGGCATACTCGGATCATGAGAGAAGACGACCTTGTCGACCGCATCGCAGTATTTTTGATAGACCTTTCTTGCATATTCGGCAACTGCGCCGGGATCCTCGACGTCATACCCCTCCTTTGCCATACCCTCGCGACAATAGTCGCAATAGCAGGGAGTTGCCGCGATGATATCAAGAAAGATTCCGTCGAAAAGTCCCTCGTACTTGGTCATAACCTCGTCTATTTGGGCGCAAAGAGTGTCAAGATAGGGAGTGTTGAAGCAAAGACGGTGGTAGCAGGGCTGATCGAAGGGACCTATGTAGCCGTCCTTTTGATGAATGATGTGATCCTTGTGCTCGATGGCATATTTTTCGTCAAAGCCCGCGGAAAGATAGATTTCAGCCCTCACACCAAGCTTGCGACAGACCTCAAGCTGTGCTCCGAGCAGATCGAAATCGAGATGAGGATGCTGCTTGTTTACCGTGGACGGATGATATGCCCAACCGTGATGACACTTTGAGAAAAGAGTGATCGAGTTGACGTGCCCCTCGCGAAGAGCCGTAGCGAAATTTTCTTTGGAAAATCTCTTTCCGATGCCCTCGATCTTTTCGGACGTGTGAAAATCAAGATGTACCTGCCTGTATGGAAGTTTTGACATAGTGCGCCTCCGATGTTTTTGTTCTTTAATTGAATTATAGTATATTTTACCGTGTAATACTTGCACAAAACAGACAAAATATTGCACAATAGTTATATTGTTGCAAATGCGCGTGCAGTCTGCCTATATGTTGCCTCAATTGCTTGTGAATACGAAAAACCGAGTCCTGCGCAAACAGATCGCCCGACTCGGTTTTTTATGTGAATTAAACGTCAAGATCCTTCATATATTCCTTGCCGTG
>CAZQLJ010000092.1:3039-7309 GCA_964594085.1 uncultured Clostridium sp. | reverse complement strand
CATGAAAAATGAAGCAGGGCTTCGCCCTATGAAGCGAGCCTTCGGCTCACGGAGAGGTTAGTGTGCGCTTCGCTTCATACGAGCGTAGCGAGTGCTTCACGGCGCAACGCGCCGCTTCATGTTTGCAAAGCAAACGCTTCATTGACAAAATTATGAATTTGTGATATAATTATCGCAGAAGGATGGTGATATTATGGCAAACGATAAGCTGACCGAGCAATCTTTAGATTTTGCGGTTCATATTATAAATCTCGTTAAGCAGTTGAAGGAACAACGAGAAAATATTATGTCAAATCAAATCGGCAGAAGCGGCACCTCTATCGGTGCGAACATTCGTGAAGCCAAATATGCCCACGGCACTGCGGATTTTATTTCAAAAATGCAAATTGCTCTCAAAGAAGCGAGCGAAACGGGATATTGGCTTGAACTTCTGTATAAAGCGAATTATATCGGAGAAGAACAGTATAACTTTCTTGAATCAAAGTGCAAATCTTTAAGGGCTATGCTCGTATCTTCGATCAACACTGCTAAAAATAATAACAAATAATTCCCCAAATCTCTGGACTTTCCGTTTTCTTTCGGTATAATTGTATTACCCCCCGAAAGGAGCGCGAAAATGATAGATCTGAAGCCATATTATCAAGTAAAATTAACTCTTTGCTATTGTATGTCATATTATCTCGATAATCCCCCGAAAACCGAGGATGAGAAATATGCCTATGACATTATTCAAAAAGCGTATTGGATCAATGAGAAAACGATAAAAATGCTTGATTTTCAAAAAAGCAAAAAGATATTAGAGAATTATTATGAATACCTAACAAAAAAGGAGAACAAGGATGAAAAACATTAAATTCACCGCTGTCATCGTTTCGTTAATATTGATTGTTTTTGCTTTTACCTCCTGCCACCAAACGCCTTCCGAGGATTTGGAAATGCCCAGCGAGGATTGCGTAATGGTTTATACCATATCCGAAAATGAATATATTCGTATTCTATGTAGTAGTGATTCTCAATTTAGTTACTACGGCGAATGGGTAAAGGGAGATAAAACAGAAGCAGTTTATTTGGAGCACTACGTTAAACCATCGACGTTTGCAAATGGCGATGGTGGACTTGTTTGCGATATCGAAATATTTGATCCCACTGAAAAAGACCATGTTCATTCGAGTTCCTGCAACCATACGTACAGCTTTGAAAAAGGCGCTATGAATTCATCATATCTTATCAATCCCAAAACCGAAGAAAAAATCCCTATTACATTTTCCGTTGATAAGGACTTGGATTTTTATTTCAGCTGGGTTTCTCAAACCTATATTGATTTTTTCGATACGAATAATTCGATATACAAAGAAGAAACTCAAAACTTCTGGTATGATTTCGAATCTCAAAAGGGCGAGTGGGTATCAAACGATACTGTTATTCCCATAAAAATTGAGTTCATGGGCGTAACGCCTATCGGCATAACGCTACGTATTTACGATGTTTCGGGCGAGCAAGAGAAAGAGATTCTTTTTGCACGGGGCGAACTCATAGATGCAAACACATTTGTTTCACAAGAGTTATCGGGAACTATGTTCTATGAGGGAACAGTAAACGAAATTAAAATTGTAAAAACAGGTAAGTAAACAAAATACTAATTGGCATCTATTAAGGAAGCACAACACAACGAAAAGGACATCGTAAGATGTCCTTTTCGTTGGTTGCCGAATTGACTCTGAACCGAATGGCATTCGGAGGAGGTCATGGGCATTGAGCACGACACCGCGATTTTTTATTGACAATCCTCGATTTATGTTGTATAATTAAAGAGGGGAGACAGCTCGGTAAGGCAGGGCAGGTCTGCACCCGAAGATTGAACGTGATCTACAACGCTGTTCTACAAGAAGGAGAACTTTATGAGCAAAACGTTATCAACAATTTTGACTATTTTTAAGGTTGCGAAGATCGTTGCCAAGGTGGTTTTTATTCTTTGCATCGTCGGTGGGGCGGGCTGTCTGGTCGGATTGGCGACTCTGCCGCTGCTTGATCTCGCCATTGCGGCGGAATTCGTTGCCGAGGAGGGCATCGAGCTCGGCGCGGCATATCTTGCCTGTGTTACGGGTGCGCTCACCTGTGCGGGAGAGGCCGTTTTCGCGTTCTTTGCGGAGCGCTATTTCGGTCACGTGCTCGAGTCGGGCACGCCCTTCACCTTTGAGGGTTCTAAGGAGAGCTTCCGTCTCGGACTTGTCTCGATCATTGTTTCGGGTGCGGTTTCGGTCGCGTCGGGAATGGCTTTGGCGATCTATCAGCTTATGTCGTCGGGCGGAGCACAGCTCGACGTTGATATGTCGGTCTCGCTTACAACGGGACTGTTCTTCCTGTTTATGTCGCTGATATTCAAGCACGGCGCGGAGCTCAAGGCGGTCGAGCAAGCTGCAGAAGAGAATACTCCTTGCGACGAGTGATTGCAGGATTTGTTATCATGGTTCGGTGAAATCGATGGATTTTTCCGATTGAATTTTTTGTTGTTGCGAAACACAAACGAAAAGGGCACCGAAGGGTGTCCTTTCGCATTATTTTTCTTAAAAAACAGAAAAAAGTATTGACTTTTACCCAAGGTAAAAGCGTATAATTGGGGGTAAAAGGAGGTATTATTGTGAAAATAAAGGAGATCTGCCGAAAAACAGGGCTGACGGATAGGACGATAAGGTATTATATTGAGGAGCAATTGATCTCTCCCTTTTATACTGAAAACTATCTTGGAAGAAAATCATTTGACTTCTCGCAAGAGGATCTTGAAAGGCTCAAGAACATCGCCACACTCCGAGCGTTCGGTTTTTCGGTCGAGGAGATAAAGGAGCTGTCGCTGGGCGAGTGCGACGGCATACAGATCGTGGAAACGGTCAAAAAGCGTGCGGGAGAGTCGCTCGACGAAAGTCGCCGACGCCTCAGTGCGCTCTCGGCGCTTGACTTGTCTGACGGTGCTGATCTGTCCACGCTTGCCGAGAAGCTTTCTCGTCACGGGGTGGAGCTTGAAAACGAGCGTGAAAAGCGTGGCTTTCGAAACCGTTTTCTTTCGCTACTCGGCTCTGTCGCGCTCTTTCTTGCCGTATGGCTTCCCATAATTTCAGCCATAGCGGTGTTTTTTGTTAAATTTTCCGTTTTGAAAGCACCGATCGTGCGACCTTTGTTCGTGGTGCTCACTCTGATCTGCTTTTTGCCCTCTATGCTTGCCGTTCTGATCTTCGGAAAGCTCAAGGGGTCAAAGAAAATGCTTCGAGCGATCCTGATGGCGCTTTGCGTTTTGTGCTTGCCGCTTGGAATATTCTTTTCGTCACGGAGCGTTACCGTGTGCGATCATCGTTATGTGGCATACAGTACGAGCGTGGAGGCGACTTGTCAGAGTGAGGGCGAGATGGTGATGAGATGTGAGGAGTGCGGAAGCTTTGAGAAGCAGAAGGTTGGAAAACTTGCCCACGCGCCGACGGTCATAGAGGGCATTCCTCCGACCTGTACGGAAGCGGGACTCAGCGACGGAAGCTACTGTTCTTTTTGCAAAACGACGCTATCCGAGCAGACGGTGATCGCTGCCAAGGGCCATTCTTACGAGTCGCAGGTCGTTGAGCAGAGCTGCGGAGTGGACGGCTGTGTTCTTTATAAATGCGCTTGCGGGGACAGCTATAAGACCGACGTGGTGCGTGCCACGAATATGCACGACTTTCAGCTCAACGATTCGGGTGTGGGCTACTCCTGCGGTAAATGCGGACTTCAGGTCGTCATCCACGGCAACGCCGACGGTTCGTTGAGGGGTGGCAACGACCGTGTAAAATTTTATATTACAGGACCTGTTACCGAATCCCCCATCCCCAGAACACTGGTTATTTACGGAAAAGGAGATATGCCTGATTTCAGCAAAGACTCCTATCCGATGTGGGCAGATTCCTATATGTACGAAGTTACTACGGTCATAATTGAGAGCGAGATAACCTCGATCGGAAATTACGCTTTTTCAGAGATCGAGGGCTGCGATTATTACCATGGTGTAAAAAAATTTATTATTCGGTCAAAAAAAATTCGTATCGATCGCAGTGATCCAAGGGTCAGTGGGATAAAATGCGATATTACTTACGATTATTAACGATAAGGAGAAAAAATGAGAAACAAGCTTATAATTTTGATAGGTCTTTTGATGGTTTTAATTTTGCTTGTCTGTGCTTGTACGGATAAGGGTGAGGGAGGCAACACTTCGGATACTACGGAAACGACCGAGAGCCGGGGCACAAGCGAA
>CAZQLJ010000092.1:0-2939 GCA_964594085.1 uncultured Clostridium sp. | reverse complement strand
AGACGATTGTTCCCAAAACCGAAGATCACACACCCGTCACCGATGCGGCAGTTCCCGCGACCTGCAAGGATACGGGCTTGACCGAGGGTAGTCATTGCGATGTGTGCGATAAAATCTTAGTAAAACAAGTCGAACTTCCCAAGAAGCCACACAACTATATTAACGGTTATTGTGATGTTTGCAAAGATAAAAAAGTATCCGTTGGATTAAAATTCGAAGATTATGATGGTTATGCGTCGGTTACCGGGATAGGTAGTTGTACCGATACAGTCATCATTATTCCGGACGTATCTCCTTCGGGTCTGCCGGTAAAAGAGATTGGTATGCAAGCCTTCCAAAATTGCACGAATATTGTGGAAGTAATTATTCCCGATGCTGTTGAAGTCATTGGACGTGAAGCATTTATGAATTGCACTTCATTGGAAAGGATCACTCTTCCGGGTGAGTATTGGGATATGCACCCGGGAACCTTTATGAACTGCACCTCGCTCAAAGAAGTCAGTATTCCAAACAACGTTTTTCGAATTGGTAATAACTGTTTTGAAAACTGCACCTCGTTGGAAAGTGTGAGGATCCCTGCCTCTGTTACAACTTACTCCAAAGATGCTTTTAAGGGTTGCGCAATTAAAAATCTTTATATCAGTAGCTTGGATGCTTGGTGTAGCAGCAAATTTAATAATTCTTATGCCAATCCCTTGTATTCTGCTGAAAATCTTTATTTGAATCAGACGCTTGTTACGGCAGTAGAAATAAATCAAAACATTGCGTTCGGCGCATTTATGGGATATGATAAGTTGACTCGGGTCGTGCTTGGAAATTCGGTTCAGTCTATTGGTGATTCTGCTTTTTACGAATGTAGCGAGCTTGCCGAGGTCGTATTTGGTAATAAAGTTGAAACAATTGGCACAGCAGCATTTTATAATTGCACAAAGCTGGGTCAGGTTTATCTTCCTTCTTCCTTAAAAACGCTATCAAACAAAGCGTTTTATGGATGCTCCTCTTTGCAAACGATTACCGTTGCAAATGGATTGGAGAGCTTAGGTGATTATGCATTTAGCGGTTGTAGCTCGTTGCGAGCAATTGATCTCCCCGAAACCATTACGTATATGGGCGTTTCATCTTTTGAAAAATGCGCATCACTTGAAAGTATAACGATCCCGTTTGTTGGTGTTGCTACTTGTGAAGGTCAGTATGAAGCATTTGGGAGCTTGTTTGGTAGCACCCAATATGAAGGCGGCGAGATGATTACCCAAATTAAAGACACAGTTGGCACGCAAATTTTTGAATACAGCTATTGTATTCCTACAGGACTAAAACATGTTAAAATTCTAAAACGCGATGAATATTCCTCTACAAGAGAATTCGTAAATTGTAAATATATCGAAAGCATTACATTTGGAAAAAATGTTACAAGAGTCGGAACCACCAGTATAAACGGGTGCACCGCATTGACCGATATTTATTACGAAGGCACCAAAGAAGAGTGGAAAAATCTTCGTTACAGTGAGCCCTTCAATTCTATCGAAACAATTACCATTACGTGCTCTGACGGAGTCATTGAAAAGAATTGACGGCACCTATTAAGGATGCACATCACAACGAAAAGGTTTGCATTGGTTGGAATGAAGCGCGCCTGTGGCGCATAATTGTAGGAGGACTAACGCAAAGCGTAGGGGGATAGCGGGCGGATATGGAATCCGCCCCTACGGTCTGTGGCGTAACAAGCCGTAGGAGGATAGCCTCACTACTCGCCTGTGGCGTAACAAGCCGTAGGAGGATAGCCTCACTACTCGCCTGTGGCGTATATTGCGCCAAGTTTAAGTCTTTTGCCAAATTGGAAATATTTTGTTCACGGGCAGTTCAATTCTCGAAAAAGGGTTGAATTTTCGGTCGGATTGGTGTAAAATGGGGGCAGAAAAGCAAAATACAACTTTGAGGCGAGGACTTTTTATGAAAACTTTGATACTCTACAATCCTCTTTCGGGCAACGGCGGCGGAGAGGCGAAGGCAAACGAACTTAAGGCAGAGCGCGGCGAGGTCGACGTGCTTGACGTGACAAAGGTCGACGATCTTGCGGGTCTTATCAGCGAGCTTTGCGAGGACGACGTCGTGATAATCTGCGGTGGCGACGGCACGCTTTGCCGCTTCGTCAATTCCGTGGACTGCGACAGCCTTAAGTGCGACGTGCTTTACGCGGCGGTCGGCTCGGGCAACGATTTTCTGCGCGACGCGGAAAAGACGGTCACCGACGCGCCCTTTTCGATCAAAAAGCATATCTGCAATCTGCCCGTGGTGACGGTCAACGGCGAGAGCTACCGCTTCATCAACGGCGTTGGCTACGGTATCGACGGCTACTGCTGTGAGGAGGGCGACCGACTCAAGAGGGAAAAGCCCGACGAGGCGGTCAACTACACCAGCGTCGCGATCGGCGGTCTGCTCGGCAAGTTCAAGCCGAAGAATGCCAAGGTGGCGGTCGACGGTGTTGAATACAGTTACAAAAAGGTCTGGATCGCGGCGACTATGCACGGCAGGTTCTACGGCGGCGGTATGATGTGCGCGCCCGCGCAAGATCGCTTCTGTGAGGACGGCAAAAATTCGCTTGTGGTCTGGCACAGCTCGGGTGCTTTGCGTACTCTGATGGCGTTCCCCTCGATCTTCAAGGGTGAGCACGTGAAGAAGGAAAAGATGATCGCGATACATACTGGGCACGAGATCAAGGTTGAGTTTGACGCGCCCTGCGCGCTTCAGATCGACGGCGAGACGATCACGGGGGTTACCTCGTATTCGGTTTCGGCGAAGGTCACGGCGAAGGTTTGATAGATAAAAAAGTCGCTAACGGCAACAGCCGTTAGCGACTTTTTTTATTGTATAACGAAAACCACCGGCAGTGCTGGTGGTTCGAAAAAGCTTTAGCTTTGCACAATCCCGCCGCAGCGGAA
>CAZQLJ010000091.1:0-7339 GCA_964594085.1 uncultured Clostridium sp. | reverse complement strand
GAATGCTTGTACCATATATAATACGTTTGATGTTGAGCAAATAAAAAGACTTTCTGCACAGAATTGCGACGTTGAGTTTGACAAAAACAAGATCAATATCATCACTGTCGCCCGGATAGATAACGCCTTTAAGCAAACACACCTGATCGTTGAGATTTGCGAGAATTTAAAAAAAATTACGGACAGACCATTCCATTGGTATGTTGTTGGAGACGGCCCCGATTTTGATAAAACCGTGGCGTTGGCAAAAGAGTGCGGAGTTGACGACGTGCTTACCTTCGTGGGTAATCGCAAAAATCCTTATTCTTTCGTAAAGCAAAGTGATTTTACCGTGCTTACGTCAAAATCCGAGGCCTACCCTATGGTAGTTATTGAGTCTTTCATTCTCGGAAAACCTATGGTTGTTGCGAGATTTGGGTCGATAAATGAAATGTTGGAAGTTGGGAAACACGGTTATATTGCCGAGCAAAGCGTTGAAAGCGCTGCAAGTTTGGTGCTGGGAATGATAAGGAATGATGACGGAATGTTTGACCGATGCGCCCAATTTTTTAATAAATACGAATATACAAACGATATACCATACAATCAATTTTTGAATGCTGTTGGAGATATTAAATGAAATTCAGTATAATAATGCCGACCTATAATTGCGAAAAGTACGTAGGTGAAGCAATAGAAAGCGTTTTGAATCAAACCTTTAATGATTTTGAGCTTATAATCGTGGACGACGGCTCTGGGGACGGTACCCTTGCCATTTGCGAAGAATTTGCAAAAAATAAAGAAAAAGTTCACCTTTTTAAAGCAGAACACGGCGGTGTTTCAAAAGCAAGGAATTATGGACTTGAAAAGGCTTGTGGCGCTTATGTTTTGTTCATTGATTGCGACGATACTTGGGAAAAAGACCTTTTGGAGAGTGTCAATAGCCTTTTGGACGAAAAAAGCGAATTGGTGCTTTTCGGTATAAAGCACGATTATTATCTTTCCGATGACAGCTTTCAGTACAGTAGTGAAGATCTTGGCGAGAGTGGTCAGATTGAAGCAGTTCAAATAGACGGAGAAGTGGACCGATTGCTTACGGCATATAATATATCTTCTCCTTGCAATAAGGTATATAAAAGAGAAATAATTGAGAAAAACACTCTCTCGTTTAGCGAAAAATGTGTTTATCTCGAGGATTTAAAGTTTAATTTCGATTATTTGCAATATGCTTCCTCAATAAAAGTGTTGCATCGCGACCTTTATCACTACCGTCTTTTTACCGACAAAAAACAGATGTTAAAGCGCAAATTCAGTGAACAATTCGTCAATGCTGATGAGTTATATTATTCAACTGTTACATTTCTGAATGAAAAGAATACTGATTTGTGTTCAGTGAGTACAATAACAGGACTTTTATTAGCTGCATATTTCAAAGAGTTATTATGTCAAATCAATCAAAAAAGAAGAAAAGAGATTAAATGTATATACAGAGCTTTCAAAAAAAACAAGAACTTAATAATTCTCTTGAAAGCGTCTAAGGGGAAATTCAGTAAGATTTTGTTAATTATGGGAAACAGTTTTCTTATGTTGCAGTTGAGTCTAATAAAACGGAGATATGAATAATGTCGCAAAGTGTTGCTAAAAAAATTAAATTAAATTTTATCTTTGGTATATTGGCTCAGGCTATATCTTTGATAATAGGTATATTCGTTCCTAGACTATTTATTGTTAGTTACGGTTCGGAGATCAATGGATATATTAATTCTATCACGCAGATATTCGTTTACGTAGCATTGCTTGAAGCGGGTGTAGGAACCGCCGCTATGCATTCTCTTTATTCGCCTGTGGGTCAAGATGATAAGGATAAAATAAGCAGAATACTATCTGCAACGAATAGGTTTTACCTTAAAACCGCATATATTTATCTTGCAATAATCATTGCACTATCATTTGTCTATCCATTATTGATAGATTCTTCACTACCATACCCATTAATGGTGGGCATCTTCCTTATCAATGGAAGTAGTGGAGCAATAGCTTATTTCTTTCACGCAAAATATAAGATTCTATTAAGCGTAGACGGAAGAGGATACGTTTTGTCTGCAGTATCGTCTATTTATACCGTTTTGGTTTCATTCGGACGGATAATATTGCTTTTGGCGGGTGTTCATATCATTTTCGTGCAAAGCGTGTATCTTATTTTTAATTTTTTACAAGCGCTGATATTTATTATATACGTGAAAAAGAATTATCCATGGCTTGATTTGAAGGCAGAGCCGGATAATGAATCAATTTCCAAGAGTAAAAACGTACTTATACACCAAATTTCAACGTTAGTTTTCAATAATACCGACGTTCTTATATTGACCTTCTTCTGTAATCTTAAAGTAGTAAGCGTATATGCTCTATATAAGTCCTTGGTGAATATGGTAGGAGCACTAATAAATCATTTTATTGATAGCATTAACTTCAGACTTGGGCAGATGTTTGAGGACAGACCGAGATTTTTAAAGATGTTTGATGCCTTTGAAACTTTTCATATTACTTTGACCTTTTCACTATGCACGGTAGCATATGTATTTTTCTTGCCGTTTTTACGCCTGTATACCGACGGTATGGATGCGAACTATCTGTTGACTTATATGCCTCTTTTGACAATTTTGGTGGAAGTGCTGAGCTTTATCAGATTGCCATCACAAAGCGTGATTACCTTCGCGGGTCATTTCAAGGAGACTCAGTGGAGATCGATTGTTGAGACAGTAATTAATCTGACGGTATCGCTTATTTTAGTTGTTGTTTTTGAAAGCCTCTGGGGCCTTGGTGTTTACGGGGTGCTGATTGGCACTGTTGTTGCGCTGATATACAGAACAAATGATGTTTTCATATACACCAATATGCGAATTTTGAACCGTAAGCCAGTAAAGGTGTATATAAATTGTGCTGTGTGTTTGTTAATATCGGCACTGTTTGTGTGGGCTTTTGACTTGGTAAATTTCAGCTTTAACGGTTATTTTACATTAATACTTGCCGCGGCTGTGTTTTGTATTGTTATCGTGTCAGTTCAGTTTGTTGTTAATTTTGCCGTTGACCGTCAATCTGGTAAATATGTGTTGGAATTGTTTAAGAGCAGAAAAAAGACAAATAAAGAAAGAAGGAATGAATAATGAAAGCCCTGATACTTAACTCCGGACTCGGTCACAGAATGGGAGTCCTTACAAGCGAACACCCCAAATGCATGACCGAGATATCCGCAAAGGACACAATACTTTCCCGTCAGCTCAGGCTGATCTCAGAAGCGGGAATAAAAGAGGTTGTAATGACCACGGGATATTTTGACGAGATTTTGGTAAACTACTGCCACTCGTTGAATCTTCCTCTGCATTACACGTTCGTAAACAACCCCGTTTACGACACCACAAACTACATTTATTCGATCTATTGCGCCAAAGACTATCTTCGCGACGACGACATCGTGCTGATGCACGGCGACCTTGTGTTCGAAGGAGAGGTCTTTGACAAGGTGATCGCAAGTGACGTGAGCTGCATGACCGTCAGCTCGACTCTCCCTCTGCCCGAAAAGGATTTCAAGGCAGTGATAGGCGAGGGAAGAGTAAAGGCGGTTGGAATAGAGTTCTTTACCGAGGCTATGGCGGCACAGCCTCTCTATAAGCTCTGCAAGGACGATTGGAACGTGTGGCTCGACGAGATCTGCGCGTTCTGTGAGAGTGACAACAGAAAGTGCTATGCCGAAAACGCCTTCAACAAGGTGTCGGATAAGTGCCTTATCTATCCTCTCGACGTGAAGGATGCTCTCTGCGGAGAGATCGACACGCCCGAGGATCTTGCGGTAGTGACCAAGCAGATCGCCGAGCTCGAAAACAGAGTTGTATACATGTGCTTTTCCACCGATATGATCCACTCGGGTCACATCGCTATCATCAAAAAAGCGCAGAAATTGGGTAAGCTTATCATTGGCGTTCTTTCCGATGAGGCGGTCGCGTCCTACAAGCGTTTCCCACTTATGCCTTATGCCGAGAGAAAATCTCTTGTTGAAAATATCAATGGGGTAGCTATGGTTATCGAACAAAAGGAGCTCAGTTATGCCGAGAACATCAAAGCATTGAAGCCTGCTTACGTAGTTCACGGTGACGATTGGCGCGAGGGCTTCCAGAAGCCCATTCGTGATGAGGTCGTGGAGCTTCTCTCCGAATACGGTGGTAAGCTTGTGGAATATCCTTATTCGAAGACCGACACGTATCTTGAGATGGAAAAGCTATCGAGAGCGAAGCTTTCGATGCCCGATATGCGTCGCGGCAGACTGAAAAAGCTTATCGGAATGAAGGGTCTTGTTACCGCAATGGAGGCACACAGCGGAATTACGGGACTTATCGTTGAAAACACCAAGGTGCTTCAAGACGGTAAGACCTATCAGTTCGACGCCATGTGGGTATCCAGTCTTTGTGACAGTACCGCAAAGGGTAAGCCCGATATCGAGCTCGTTGATATGACCTCTCGTTTCCGTACTATCGACGATATTATGGAAGTTACCACAAAGCCGATCATCTTCGACGGTGATACGGGCGGACTTACCGAGCATTTCGTTTACACCGTAAAGACGCTTGAGAGAATGGGCGTTTCGATGGTCATTATTGAGGACAAAACGGGACTTAAGAAGAATTCGCTTTTCGGAACGGAGGTTCAGCAGACTCAGGACAGCATCGAGAATTTCTGCGAGAAGATAAAGGCAGGTAAGAAGGCACAGAAGACGAAGGAATTTATGATCTGCGCACGCATAGAGTCTCTTATTCTCGAGAGGGGAATGGAAGACGCGCTTGAGAGAGCCTTTGCGTTCTCGGGAGCAGGTGCCGACGCCATTATGATACACAGCCGAAAGAAAGACCCCGCGGAGATCTTCGAGTTCGTAGAAAAGTTCCGCGAGAAGAATAAGGCGACGCCTATCGTTGTCGTTCCTACGTCCTTCAACGCGGTCACCGAGGAAGAGTTCAAGCAGAGAGGAGTTAACGTTGTTATCTACGCTAACCAGCTGACCAGAAGCGGCTTCCCCGCAATGCAGAAGACTGCTACGACGATCCTTGAAAACCACCGCGCAAAAGAAGCGGACGATATGTGTATGTCTATCAAGGAGATCATCACCCTCATTCCCGAGGAATGATCTTGAAAGGGAAATATTGTGAAACAGAGAATTATTGAGGGTAAAGCCTCATATCAGAAGATCGGCGAGGTAATAGGCGAGCTGGGAGTGAAAAAATTTCTCCTCGTCTATACCGATCCCGTAAAATATCTTCCCGTTTGGGAATATATCAACGCTCTTGACACCACCGCTGTTCAATTTTGTGAATTTACCTCCAACCCTAAATACGAGGAGGTCGAGGCGGGCGTAGAGCTCTTTAATAGCGAAAAGTGCGACGCTATCGTAGCCATAGGCGGCGGAAGTGCCATCGACGTCGCAAAGTGCATCAAGCTCTATTGCAAAATGCCTAAATGTCAGATATATCTGAAGCAGGAATATAGCGATACGCAGGTTCCGCTTATCGCTATGCCCACCACCGCGGGCACGGGAAGCGAATCCACTCCGTTTGCGGTGATATATTACGACGGTGTGAAGCAATCGGTAAAGCATACGAGCATTATTCCCGACGTGGCGGTGCTCGACGGCGACGTTTTGATAGGACTTCCCGTGTATCAGAAAAAATGCACCGTTCTTGACGCACTCTGTCAGGCGATAGAGTCTTGGTGGTCGGTTTATTCCACCGACGAGAGCAAGTCCTATTCGAAGATGGCCATCGAAAAGATAATGGCGAACGTTTTTGAGTACGTTGAAGAGAATACTGAGAGAGCAAGAGACGAGATCATGTTGGCGGCAAATCTTGCGGGCAGGGCGATATGTATAACCGCAACCACCGCGCCTCACGCTATGAGCTATAAGGTAACCTCTCTATACGGTTTTCCGCACGGTCACGCCGTGGCGATAAATCTGCACAGAGTTTGGAGATATATGCTTGCAAATCCCGAAAAATGCGTAGATAAGCGCGGAGCTGACTATCTTCTCGCTACGTTTAACGATATAGCAAGCGCTATGGGATATAGCAGTGCCGAACAGGCTTGCGAGGGCTTTGAGCAGATGCTTGTCCGTCTTGATCTACGCGATCCTATGGATAGTAACAAAGAAAGTGCGGCGCGCACTTTGACCGATGCGGTAAACGTTGAAAGACTTGGAAACAACCCCGTACGTCTTGACAAAGACGCACTCTATAAAATATATATGGAGATACTGAAAGATGAAGCTTGATTTTTTAAAGGAATTTGAATTTTTTACGGGAGTGCCCGATTCACAGCTTAAGCCCTTGTGCAACTATCTGATGGCTACTTACGGCATATCGGACAAGCACGTCATCGCCGCAAACGAGGGCAACGCGGTCGGCCTTGCCGCAGGATATCATCTCGCAACGGGCAAGGTGCCCGTAGTCTATATGCAGAATAGCGGACTCGGTAATATCATCAATCCCGTAGCATCTCTTATGAACGATAAGGTCTACGGAATTCCTTGTGTATTTATCGTAGGTTGGAGAGGCGAGCCCGGAGTAAAGGACGAGCCCCAGCATATCTATCAGGGCGAGGTTACGCTAAAGCTTCTTGAGGACATGGATATAGCCACGTTTATTATCGGCAAGGATACGACCGAGGATGAGCTTTCCGCAAAGATGACCGAGTTCAAGACTCTTTTGGCAAGGGGCAAGCAGGTAGCATTCGTAGTCCGCAAGGGTGCACTTGAATTTGACGGAAAGGTCAAATATAGTAACGATAACAAAATGGTGCGCGAGGAGATAATCGAGCACATAGCAACCGTCAGTGATACCGACGTCGTGGTATCCACAACGGGAAAGGCGTCAAGAGAGCTTTTTGAGATAAGAGAAAGACGCGGACAAACTCACGGATCGGATTTTCTCACCGTTGGCTCGATGGGTCATTCTTCTTCTATCGCCTTGGCTATCGCGCGTCAAAAGCCTGATCGCAAGATATGGATAATCGACGGCGACGGAGCACTTCTTATGCACATGGGCTCTATGGCTCTGCTTGGCTCAAACGCTCCTAAAAACATAGTGCACGTGGTCATTAATAACGGTGCTCACGAGACGGTCGGCGGTATGCCCACCGTTGCCGAAAAAATAGACCTTTGCAAGATCGCGGACGGCTGCGGTTACCCTAACTTCGTCTCTGTAGATAGCTTTGATGCTCTCGACGAGGCACTTCGTGCCGCAAAGGATAGAGACGCGCTCTCGTTTATCGAGGTAAAGTGCTCTATCGGCGCAAGAGACGATCTTGGCAGACCTACCACCAC
>CAZQLJ010000090.1:0-7352 GCA_964594085.1 uncultured Clostridium sp. | reverse complement strand
AGCACTGCATTTGTGTCCACAAATGCAAAAATACGGCATACCTCTTTCGAGATATACCGTATTTTTGAAAACTGTCCTTTAGAGTGACACTCTATGAGACACCCTTTTTTTATTCTTCGTTCACGCCCGCTTCGTAGGAATCGTTTTCAGCAAGAGTTGCAAGTGCTTCGTCGCTGAAATATTCGGCAGGATCTACGGAAATTCCGTTCATAGTCATTTCAACGTGCAAGTGAGCTTCATCGGCAAGCTCGGATATTGCAGTCTCGCCAACGTATCCGATCTGTGTGCCTGCGGTTACGCTCGCGCCTTCCTTAATTCCCTCCACCTCATCGGCACTGAGGTTCATATAGAAGGTATAGATTCCGTCGCCGTGATCGATCGAAACACATCTGCCCATAAGAGCATCGTTCCAGACCTTCGCAACTGTTCCATCCTCAGACGCATATACCTTTGCGCCGAGCTCGGTAGCGATATCAACGCCAAGGTGCACCTTATAAGCGCCGTAGGTCTCGGACCACACCTGAATGCTTGCGTCGTGTCCCTTTGCAATATATCCCTTATCTACGGGGAGCGCGAGCTCAAAGTTCTCGGTATCGGCGCCTGCGGGCTTCTCGCTCTCGTCCTTGTAAACGGGGGCTTCTACCGTGCCGTCTCCAACCTCTTCTTCGGTAACGTCGCCCTTGCCCGCGGTCTGTCCCTCGGTTGCAACGCTTCCCGTCTCTTCGGGATCTACGGCATACTTCTTCTTGGCGCGATTAGTCGCGATGCTTACTGAAAGAACTACTGCTACGATAAGAGTGAGGCAAACTACAGTTGCCACAAATCCTCCCTTGTGCGAGAGTTCCTTGCACTTCTTTGCAAAATTGCTTTCCTTAAATTTTTCCCACATGATAAAATCTCCTTTATTTTTATGTCTGTACCACAAGGAATCGGTGGTTACAGTCATATTTTCTGCCAGGAATGTGGCTTTTATACAAATACGGGAATATTTTTTAAAAATAAAAGAGAGGATACCTCCTTATCGAAAGTATCCTCATTATTGATTCAGGGCGATCAGTTCTCTTCTATCGCATCAAAGCTCTCTCTCGCACGGAAGATCAGCGAAATGCACCAGATTCCCGCAAGAGCAACTATCGTATAAATGATCCTACTGACAACAGACATAGGACCGCCGCATATCCACGCAACAATGTCAAAATTGAAAATTCCTATGCTTCCCCAGTTAAGAGCTCCGATCACCGTTAAGATAAGAGCAATTCTGTCCATTAACATAACAAAAACCTCAAAATAATATTAGTTGGTGATCCACACTTTGCCCGAAAAAAGCGGGCTGATATTATTTTTGTCTTTTTCTACGGTTTTATACAGAATGCTGTTTTTCAAAAATTTGGCGTTTATTCGCCGTCTTTTTTCTTCGACGATTTTTTAAATATTTTACTTCTGAACAAAATAATATTCAAAACGATGAAGAATGCGACGAGTATGCCGAGCGTAAGCACCGTTTCGGTCGCGGCAAGGATCGCCAAAAACATCAGCGGCAGACCGAAAACGATCGCAGGAAAGTTCTGATACACGAGGTTATCGGCAACCGGAGTTTTGAAGTCCTTGTCTATCTCGCGAAGCAGGATTATTCCCGTGCTTGCCGTTCCCGTAAGCATTCCGTACATCGCCATAAACTGCTCCTCGACGTATTCGGGGAACAACACTTTGGCAACGATGCGGTTATATATATAGGTAACGACCGTACCCGCAACGCAAAGAATAACGAGAATACCCCAATAATTCTGAAGAGAATCGAGACGGATCGCCGCAACTCCCGCAACGATCATAAGATCAAAGAAGAAGTTACTTGTTCGCGTCATAAGAAAATTGTTGACGTATTTCTTCCTTATAAGGTGCTTGGAACGCAAGAAGTTCATAACCGTTTTGATCACGGTCGCCATCAGCACTCCGATCAGGAAGTTGAAGCCGTATACCACAGCTCTCATTCCGGGCAAGAGCTTGCCCAGTCCGAACATAAGGAGATATGCCGCCGCATAAGCGACCACGATGAGCGCGATCTGCACGGTAAGCTTATCGACACTCTCCTGCATCGGTATCTCACCTATGGTCTCAACCTTTTCGGTTGCGCTGCCGTCGGTTCTCTTTGAAAGCACGAGCTTGCCGCGGCGCTTCTGAATATTCAGATGGATAACACCGCCAACGCTGGCAACAAGGAAACCGATCGCCGCTACGGTAAGACCGAAGGATCTGCCGCCGATAAAACCGTAATCCGCCTCGTATATGCCGCCGTAGTTGAGCGCCTGTCCCGTACCCTGACCAAATCCAAACGCCAGCAAAATACCGCTGCCCGAGAAAAAGCCCTCAATGACCAAAGCTCCGATTATTGTTATAACAAGTCCAACGCTTGCCTGCAAAAGATAAGTAGCAACTGTGGTAACGCCCGTGTTGAATATCTCGCCCGTTCTCTTTTTAGTCATCTTGCCGTTTCCGCTTTTGAATGCGGACGCGATAAAGCCGAGTGCAAGAGTATGATACGTAATGATCTCGAGATTTGCCGTGCCGTTTCCTCCAAACGCGGCGGTGTCGAACATAACGACACCCGTTATTGCCTTATATATCCACGAAACGACGAGCAATATCGCGCCGCCGACAACAGAGGTCGGTATGAGTGATTTCTGCAAAAAAGGAATGCTCTTTTTGAGTATGTTTCCGACAAGCAAGCTGCCGAGCAGCACTGCAAAAAGAAGTAGGAAGCCCCAGACGTTAGAGTCCCAAAAATTGAAGTTTTCCATCTACGTCTCCTTTTATAATATTTTTATATCGGTGATAAATGTGTACGTATTTGAGGGCATTGAAACGCTTATCGCCCTTGATCTGATATATCTTATCCTTATGATAGATATTCAGCTTGTTTTTTCCAAGGACTGCGACTGCCTGCAACTCGTCGAAGGGAAGGTCAAGGTTCAGGCTATCTGAAATGATCACGATTTTGTTTCCGTACAGCGACATCCCTGCACTCTTGCAAAGCAGCTCTTTTTTCTTATACGGTATAACCTCGCGAATCGCGGCTTTATCGCACCACATCGGTTCGTCGCAATATTGATTTACATCGAGCCCATTTGTAAAATTGCTTTGTGCTTCATACCAATCGGCAACAAAGTGATATGGGAAATCGAATCCGACTCCTTCGAGTTTCTTGTCGGGCAGATATTTGATCTGCTTGCCGCATTTTTTACATTCTATTATATCGCGGCGGCTTTCAAAGGTTGAAAGACCGCAATCGTGACAGTAATATATAGCTCGCTCGAGATATTCGGCGCTCTTTTTATGCTTAAAATTTGCGTCTGCGACCGCTTCGTTGACATACAACTCGTTCTTTATTGCCAAGAAGAGCTCGTCGTCGGTCATATTGGCATATTCCTCGGGATAAATGACCTTGGAAACATACCCCCTCATTTTTCCCTTTCGGACAACGTCGCTCCACCTCGGGTGAACTCCGTAGCCACCCTCAATGCGATACAATGCTATCGGCATTCCGAGCTTTCTTGCAAGCGGAGCGATCGACGGGCTCATATATTCGGTCTTGCCGCTATAGGTGCGATTACCCTCGGGCGCGATCGCGATAGTTCCTCCCTCTTTGGCGACCTTGATGCAATTCAGTATTGCCTTGATATCGGTGGTCTGCTTTTTGATCGGGATCGGCGCGACGAGATAGCGGATAAGAGAGGAAACGAAGCCCTTTGAGAAAATGTCCTCGGTAGCGAGATAGTAGACCGCACCGCGAAATGACATTCCGACAAAGAACTGATCGAACGCGGTCTGGTGGTTATATAAAACAAGATAAGGACGCTTTCCCTGTTCCTTGAACCTTTGCGCCCTTACTCCGTATTTGAAATACGAATAAGGTCTCAAAACAAGGCTCAAGATCTCTCTGACCACCCTATGACGAGGCTTTATCCACTTTTTCTTTTTGTTATTCTTCTTACTCATACCGCTTCTCCGTGCGTTTTTTACCGTTGAATTATTAAGTAAATATTAAATGTCCGAGTTAATTATAATTCATAAATGAGGTTTTTGCAAGAGTTTTTTATAAAAAAGAGCAAATTATTCACAAAAAATGGCAATCGTTGAAAGGCATCAACAAAGGCGAAAATCTTGTCAAAAGCATTGACAAGCAAGCAAAAGTGTGGTAAAATCATAATAATTATTTAATTCCCGAGGAACCAAGGAGAAAAAGATATGGGAGCAAGAAAAGGTAATTTAATGGACGTCAGAGACGACATCAAGGTTCTTGACGTCACACTCCGCGACGGCGGTCTTTGCAATAATTTTGAATTTTCGGACGAGTTCGTCTCAAGACTTTACAAGACGAACGTCAGAGCCGGTATAGATTATATGGAATTCGGCTACAAGGCAAGCAAGAAGGTCTTTAACGAGAGTGAATACGGCAAATGGAAGTTCTGCAACGAGGAGGACATTCGCGCGATCGTCGGAACAAACAATACCGATATGAAGATCGCAGTCATGGCTGACGTTGGCCGCTGTGATTTCAAGACCGACTTTTTGCCCAAAAGCGAAAGCGTTATAGATATGGTTCGTGTGGCGTGCTACATTCATCAGATCCCCGCAGCGATCGAAATGATCGAGCATTTTCACGCTCTCGGATACGAGACGACATGCAACATTATGGCGATCTCGCAGGCAAGCGTTAATCAGATCGAGCAGGCACTTGAAATGTTGGTTAAAACAAGTGTTGACGTCATCTATCTCGTTGACAGCTACGGCTCGCTCTATCCCGAAAATACTGCGGATTACACTCAGAAGTATATGAAGATAGTCGAGGGAACGAACAAGTCGATCGGCTTCCACGCGCACAATAATCAGAATCTCGCGTTTGCTAACACCATCGAAACTCTTTCCTACGGCACCTCGTTCCTTGACGCGTCGGTTCAGGGTATGGGTCGCGGCGCGGGCAACTGCCAGATCGAGCTTTTGCTCGGATTTTTGAAAAATCCGAAGTACAATCTCTATCCTCTGCTTCAATTTATGGAAAAATATATGCCTGAGCTTCGTGAAAACGGAGTCGTTTGGGGCTATGACATTCAGTACATGTTTACGGGTCTGCTCAACCGTCATCCCCGTGAGGCGATCGCGTACACCGAGCAGAAGCGCACCGACGTTGCAGAGTTTTATCATTCGTTGCTTGAGAATGAGTGACTTTAATCACAAAAACCGCAATTCTGAAAGGAATTGCGGTTTTTTCAATTAATGAAATCAAGCATACGGCTTTTTGTTATCTGTCAAACCCAAAATATAATCGGTTGATGTTTTGTAGAACTTTGCCAAAGCAATCAAACAGGATATAGGTAATTGCCTTTGCTCGTTTTCATATTGAGAGTATGTGTTTTGCTTTATATGCAAATAGTGGGCAACCTCTGCTTGAGTTAAATTGTTATCTTCTCTTAAATCTCTGATACGCATAATTGGATTCCCTTATATCAAGCGAAGACGTTTTCCTTTATTTCCGATAAAATCGACTTTTCAACATTGATAGTTTTCTTGAAAAGCCCTTTGACTGTAAAAGGTGTATAAAAAGAAACTTCTACTCCGTTCTGAACAAAAATATAGGTTTTCAAAGCATCAGTTTCACCGCCTGCTGCAAACCCGATTCTAGTGCTATAAGAAAATAACGCATATGTAAAAGATTCGTTTTTCAGTTTTCCAATGACTGCAGCATATGCCCTATCAACATCAATAGAGCCATCGCTTGATTGCAGGCTTATAAGCTGATTTGAGTCAGGAATCATCAGCATAGGAATTAAACAACGGTCTTGCTTCAAAATATCGGCAGTTGCGGCAATATGGTTATTGAGCAACTCGATGATTTTTTCTTGGGTTGTGTTATCAAGCTCTGCAAATTTCATAGGGGATTCTCCTTTGTTTTGATACATTACATAAAGTATATCATATAAAAGAAAAAAACGCAATCCCTTTTGCCGAAATTGTGTTTTTGTGGGGGAAGGAGAGATTTTCGCGCAAGCGCTGCTTGCTTGCACTGTTGTCTCCAACCGTTCTCGCTTCCCTCGCTCGTCGCTCGGTTGCGATCACGGGAAGACTGCCACTCGAACGGCGATGCAATTTTCGTGCAACGGTTCCGCTTTGCGGGAATTCTGCCACAGGCAGCGGTCGATTTTTCTCCCTCTCTCACCGCGAAGTGTTTCTCGCTTGTTCGAAGCTCTCCCTCCGCCAACGCAAAAAGGGTGCCATAGGCACCCTTTGCGTTGGCGGAGAAGGAGAGATTCGAACTCTCGAACCGCTTTTGACGGTTACACGATTTCCAATCGTGCGCGCTCGACCAGCTACGCGACTTCTCCGTATTTGTTCGGCTTTTAACTTTCAATTTTATCAGCGACTCAAATATAATATCACAAAATTATCCCTTTGTCAACCCTTTTTTGAAAAATATTTTCTTTTTTATAAAATTCGCTCTTGACAAATACCCCTATGGGGTATATAATCAAATCAGATATTATGAATCTGAGTGTTGGAGGCAAGGATTATATGGAAAACTGTTGCATGAAGACAAAAATGCGATCCGAGGAGGAAAAGAAGGCGCTTATTAACCGTCTCAGTCGCATCGAGGGACAGATACGCGGTATTCGAGGCATGGTGGAAAAGGACGCGTATTGCGCCGATATTCTCACGCAGGTCTCTGCCGTTTCGGCGGCGCTCGGAAGCTTTAACAAGGAGCTGCTTGCCAATCACATTCGCACCTGCGTTTCTGACGACATCGCAAACGGTAGTGGCGAGAAGGTCGATGAACTTATAGAATTATTGACCAAGCTTCTTAAATAAAATTCGGCAGGTAGGATGTTATGAGAAAATACAAGATTACGGGTATGAGCTGTGCGGCTTGCTCTGCCCGTGTTGAAAGAGCCGTTTCGGCGGTCGACGGCGTTAGCTCGTGCTCGGTCAGCTTGCTTACAAACTCAATGGGAGTCGAGGGATCGGCAAGCGACGAGCAGATAATCAAGGCGGTAGTCGATGCGGGCTACGGCGCAGAGGTCGATGGGGCTGGCGGTAAAGAGCGCAAAAAAGCCGATACAAGCATCGGCAACGGCAAGGAGATCGCTACACTTCGAAACCGTCTTATCGCATCGGCGGGATTTTTGATTATTTTGATGTATATTTCTATGGGACACGTTATGTGGGGGTGGCCTCTGCCCGCCTTCTTTGCGCAAAATCCTGTGGCGTCAACTCTGCTTCAGTTGTTATTATGCGTTATAATCATAGTGATCAACCAAAAGTTTTTCATCAGTGGATTCAAGGGGCTTCTTCATCGCGCGCCA
>CAZQLJ010000089.1:0-7464 GCA_964594085.1 uncultured Clostridium sp. | reverse complement strand
GGTTTCCGTGCTCTCGGTTGCCGCGAATGCAGGGAACGTCATTCCCGATACAACGAACAAAAACGCGAGCATCATTGCCAAAAATTTAACCAAAAATCGTTTTGTCTTCCTCATAATGTTTTCCTTTCTTAGATTGTCGGTGCCGTGCGCAAATATGGCAAGTATAACTAGTCACGAGGGGGTGGCTGGTTTGAAACAAGTCGGTACCTGCGTAGGAATTGACAATTGTTTGGCAAAAATTATTTCACATTAATTATATCACAACAAGCTGCATCTGTCAATGCTTACAGCCCTTGTTTTTGTTGTATCAATTCACAAAAATACATTGAAACAGTCTCTTTGATTTGTTCGTTTTTATAGATTATCCGTCTTGCGATAAGCTAAAATGGCAATTTCTTTTGCACTTGAGCTGCTGACGATCAGGCAAAAAAACAACAAAAGACCCACTCTGCGCATGAGTGGGTCTTTTGTTGTCTGTTTGAATTATTCCGCTGCTTTGTCCGTTACCGGCATTTCTTCAAAAGTATTGCCTTCGCTGTCGACGCTCCAAGTCAGGATGTCCTCCTCAATGATCGACACTTTGATAGAAGGAGTGGAATATACGAGCTTTTCGTTTCTCATTTCGACATGTCTCCGTTCGTACTTAAGTATTTATTTCTGTATTTTCTCGCAATGCTGGCGGCGTCCCGCCTGCTGATAATTCAGTATCATTGTAGCACACCAAACTGATCGTGTCAATAGCTTTTGAAAATTTTTTTGCAATTTTTCGAAAAAATCTATCAACAACAAATAGAAAAATAAACAAAAAATTTAAAAATCGCCAAATTTCACGAACGTTATGCTGTTAGGTGCCATCGACAAGCAAGAAAGATCTTCTTGGGTTTCGAGGAAAGCGTGATTTTCGTCTACGGAGAAAATTTTCGCATTTTCTACCATTGTGCCCTCAAAAGAGAGGGATATTTTTTGCTCCGCGCCCGAGTGATTGACTATAGCAACTGCCGCGCCCTTATCCCCGCGTGCTGCAATAGCGTAAATCTCGTCACAATCCGACGAGCACGCTACCTGCTCGCCAAGTGTGTAAAGCTGACCAAAAATGTAGAAGGAGTAATAAGTGTTGAACACCCCGTGATCGATCGGATTGAAAAGACCGCAATAAGGGGACATAACGTTAGCGTCGTAATACATCAGCATATCGACGGGAGCGTTTTGCATAGCTATCATATTTGCCATAACGTTTGTTGCGTCCTCTGCCGTTCCGCGCAGCAGAAAGCTCGGGTTCCATTCGTTGAGATGTATCTCGCAGGTGCCGTATCCCGCCTCGTCGAGTGCTTTTCTCGGGAATTCGGCAAATTCCACCATATCCTTTATTCCCGCATAGCTGTGCCAGCTGAAAAAGTCAAGCGGAAGCTTGCGGTCGCGTATGTATTCAACGAATTTTACAAAAAATTCAATAAAATACTCGGTTCGGGAGGAAGAATTCGCGATTTTTGATACGTCGACCGAATTTATCGCGTAAAATCCGCAGGAACCGTAGCCTCCGATCTTAAGATGGGGGAACTTGTTTTTCAAATGAGTTGCCGTGACCTCGTAGAGTCTGAAATAGTCCTCCATAGAGCCCTTCCACATCACGTTATCCTTGATTTCGGGCTGATTGTCGGGCTCGTTCCATATCTCCCAATATTCGACACCCATTCTGAACCCATCTGCCCACCCCTCGTTGTAGTGAAGGATGATATGCTCGCATATACGCGCCCATTTTTCGTAATCCTTCGGAGGAAATATGTGATACGGCTTTATGTATTGATGATTTTCGATCGAAACGCCGAGGCGGTAATATGGCTTTATGCCGTTGGCACACATTTCGGACAACAAGGCATCGGTGAAAGCGAAATCGTAGGATGCGGGATCGTTTTCGTCGGCGTCAAAGCAGGGAAAAACGTTCGGGATATCCACGTAGTGTGCTCCGCCGAAATATCCTCCCGTGTCGTGCAGACGCGCGTACGGCACGTGCGCCTCGCGAAGCTTGCCGAAAAGATCGTATCCCCAATCTGTCGGAACCGTCGGCATATTGTTGACCGCGTGCATTGGCTTGATCTTTCCGCGGCTTTCGTTAAATTTTGCGTGTACTTTTATCATAAACGAGCCTCCTCGATGATGTATACTTAATTATAACTCTTTGGGATTGGTTTGTCAACTCCTTTGCGGAGTAGCAAGACAACAGCCGCCTGCCCGAAGACAGACGGCTGTTCTTTAAAGTCCTTTAAACACGTCCGAATTATTATTTTCCGTAAGGAGTTCTGTGGTGCTTTGCGTTTTCGCTCGCACCTGTGTCCTTTTCCGCCTCGGTGCCGTGTGTGGCGTCCTCGCGGTTGTCGCCGTCCACAACGTCACTTACGATATTGCCCGCGCCGTTTATAACGTCGTCTGCCATATCTCCAACGTCGCTGCCGATCTCACCGACAACGTTGTCGTTCGTAGCTTTTTTTGTGGTCTCTACGGTCGTTTCCTTACCCGAGTTGTCGCTTGTCGTATTATCGTTTACTCCGCAAGAGGCTAACAAGGCACTCGTGCACATGGTCAGCGCCAATGCGGAAATTATGATCTTCTTTTTTAACATAGCCTGTGCTCCGTATTCGTCTCTTTGCGCCAATTTGATTTTCTCAGGTTGACGCAAAATTAGTTTGTCCCACAGATTTGCTTTTCAATCCTTTGTTTTTGCGGTAAAGTGTGGAATATAACGAAAAGAACGGAAGTAAATTTAAAAAAGATGTATTTTAGCCTTAACGCATAAAATGTGCGTAATATTTTGATCGATCGCTTGACATTTACGAGGATATGATATATAATTTAAGAAGATATTGTAGAAAGTTTTTTTTCCTTGCCCTTGCGGTATTGATTTTGTTCGTCGCGCTTGCATCGGATTGCCTTGCTTTTGAAGAAGACACGACGGTATATACCAACGAAGAAAGTGCCTTACTTCTCGAGGCCTTTGTGTCGGATGGCGGCTGTATAGAAGTAACTCTGGGCTCGATGAAGTCGGCTTGCGGAATCTTGGTAACGCTTTTGTACGATACCGAGCTGTTGTCGTTTTTGACGTTTGCAAAGAGTGAGACTCTTTCCGATGAAACGATCGTTTCCTGCTTCGACTTGGACGGAGAACTGCGGGTGCTTATCGACGCAGACGAGAACTTCGATGGAATCTGGTGCAGATTTTTCTTTTCGGTAAACGAAACGAAGCCTAACAAGATAACGGAAAGCATGCTTTTATCTGAAATAAGCGTTTTGGCCGATTCCGCATACGAAAAATCCGAATCAGGATACAGAGAGCTTTTCTTTGACGATGCGACCGTGCGGCTTGACCTGAACGACTGCTTTGATGGTGAGCAAAGCGAAGTTGACCGACTCGACTCCGTGTCGATGCATTGTATCGATTTCGAAAGTGTCATTGAAAGAGGCTGTGCAGTGTGCATCTCGGGCGTTACCGATAAAAATACGCTTGCGGCAGGCTTCGAGATCACGGTGAGCTGCGAAAATATTACCGAAAGCTATACTGCATATCGTATTTTGCCGTTTGTTGCGGGAAATGACCGAGAATATACGGTGATAATACTACTGCCGCCTCGCGAAAGCTTTTACGTCACGGTTCGCGAGATTGGATATTCGGGGAAAACCGTGATTATTGAAGAAAAAACGTATTGCTTTTTTGTGTGCGGCTCAAATGTTGAACGAGTCGGATCTGATTGATAAAATTCAAAGAGGTATTGATAAATGAACAAGGAAGTCACGAAAATAAGGATTCGCGGAATACTTGCGATAATTTTGTCGGCATTGATGCTTACGGGGATCTTTTCCTGCTTCTCAGCGCTTGCAGATAATGTGAGTACGGAGGAAAGCACGACCGGAACCGTAGAAGACAATGCCGAAGAATCGTCATGCGTGATTCTCCGCGCGGACGATATCGTAAATAAGCTTTATGGTCCAAACGCGACGGTTGCGGAGCTTGTCGAGCGCGACGGTATGTCCGTCGTGGATCTTACTATAACCGAGGGAACCAACGATGCGTTCATTTATGTTGATCTCAAGGGCTACAGCGCAAGCAGATACGTAGCGGTTTTGGCACGTGCAGACGTTGAAGCATATACCAATTTCTCGGTTTACTATCACACAAGCGCTCGCGGCGGTGAGGATATGGGTCTGGGAGAAGATGCAAGGGAAGCTTCTCCTTATTACTTCGACAATGGATGGCAATTTTTGGAGTTCGATATGAAGGACGAAGATGGCTGGGGCGGAAGCATATATACGTTCAGAATGGATTATCTCGAGGGTGGGACATTGGCGGCAGGCACCAAATGCGAGATCGCGGCGATCATCTTTTCGGACGACGCGCAAGCGATCAACGATGCCGCGTTTGACTTGATGACAGAGATCTATTCTCCGGTTCAGACACTGTCGGATTTCAAGGAGTCAGACGCTGCATATTTCAGCACCGACATATATTATGCCTCTGCGGTCAGCACTAAAATCGAAGTCAGCGAGGGTTCTCTCATATACAGATATATCGACAACGGAGGAAGCAATGATCCGCAAGCTATGTTCGATTATCTCGGATATGTGCAAGCGAATGAAAAGCCTGCGCTTACGACCGATGATTTTCGGTATATGGTCATAAGATACAGAGCGCCCGCGATCTCAGATTCGGTTATGGAGCTGTTTACCTTGACGGGAGCAGATGCCGAAAGCTTGTTTGATATGATACGAATAGATGGTACCTACGCTTGCCACTCTGCACGCGCTCATTATTCGCGCGCGATCACGTGGAGTGCGACGGTTTTTGATATGGCGGAGGACGACGGTCTTGACGAAAACACCGCGCTGAAATACGCGTGGTACAGAGAAGACGGAGACAGGACGTTTAAGGGCTTCCGCGCTGACTGGTGTACCAACGGACTCGCGGGATACTATCTGGAAATATCCGACTTTATGCTTTATCAGGATGCGGTTGCAGCAAACGGAATGGCTTTTGCACTGTCTTCACTGACCATTGGAGAGAGCACATATTGGGGCGAGGAGCCCGAGGAAACAACTAAGGACGGGGAAACGGGAACTGGCGAAGATATCGTCTTGCCTCCTTGGAATCCCGAGGAAACCACGGCAGAGGAAACTACCGAAGAAACGATCCCCGAATACGTGAATACCGACGAGGAAACGACCGAAGAAACTGTGGAAGAAACCACAACTCCCACCGAAGAGTCTTCGCGGGAGGAGGCAGAGGGAGAATCCAAGCCGGGAATAACGATAAATCCCGATGGAATAGGCGGAACGGACGGTGAGACGAAAGAGAAGGGCTCCGAGGTTCCGTTTTACGTGGCTTGTGGAGCGCTTGCAGCGCTCAGCGTGGCATCGGTCGCTACCGTGGTCACCATCAGAATAAAAGAAAAAAGACGCGTTAAATAATAATTTCAGCGCGCCACGTGTTGTAATCTGAAATTCAACTAACAAACAAAAGCGGTCTGCTATCGTGAGATAGCAGACCGCTTCTTTTTTGAATTTTAGCTATTTTTGATTGCTGCCGCAAGCTTTGCGGGAGTGTTGATTTCGGGGGAAAGCTCCACTGTCAAGCCCTCGTTTTCAAGCTGGATAACGAGCTCCGCAAGATCGAGCGAGTCAAGACCCATTTCGGTGAATTTCTGATCAACGCCGTAATTTTCAACGGGGCGACCCTGATATTCTGCGATGATTTCAATGATTTTCTGTTCCATAAACGTTCTCCTGTATCAAGTATGTTTTGTCCGCAGACGATATAATCTATAATTCATTTTAGCATACTTTTTTTAAAAAGTCAATGGAAAGAACGTCAAAAATTGCAAGTCCCGAATCTTTTTTTGAAATCTTGTGTCGTTATTTGCCTGCTTTGTGCGTCGCTCGTGATGATTTTATGTAAAATTAACCAATAATTCCGCGCAAAAAAGCTTTTAATTGTGATTTTTGACGATTGAAAATTATGGGTGCATATAGTATAATTAATTTAAGAATTACATTTTGACAGGATCCGACAGGGTCAGGCGGAGGCAGATGTGAAACTTCTCGAGGACAGAATACGCCGCGACGGAAAAATTTTCGAGGGCGACGTGCTGAAGGTAGACAGCTTTGTAAATCACCAGATAGACGTAGGATTTATAAGCGAGCTGGGAAAGGAATTTTACAGACTTTTCGGCGATTGCGGTATTAATAAGATCCTTACGATAGAAGCGTCGGGAATCGGAATCGCTTGTCTTGTTGCCACGCATTTCAACGTCCCCGTCGTGTTTGCGAAAAAATCCAAGTCGATCAACATAAGTGCAGACGTTTATTCGTCCAAGGTCGAATCCTATACTCACGGAAAGACCTACGACGTGATCGTGTCAAAGGAATTTCTCGGCAAGGACGATAAGGTGCTTATCATCGACGATTTTCTTGCAAAGGGAAGTGCGCTCAAGGGATTGATCGCTCTTGCCAAGGACGCTGGCGCAGAGGTCGTCGGAGCAGGCATAATCATCGAGAAGGCATATCAGGGCGGCGGCGACTATATCCGCAACGAAATGGGTGTCAGAGTCGAATCTCTGGCAAGAGTAGCCTCGATGAGTGTCGAGGGCGGAGTCGTGTTCTGCGACTGATAGCGTACAAATTTAATATCAACTACCGATATAATCCCGAATGAGAGAATGCGATATGCGTTCGAAGGCTCGGAAGTCTCTACCGCGCGGCATAATGCGCGACTATTGGTGTTCCACAAGGGGTGGATTATCGGCAGTTATTGATATAACTGCTTTTTTGTTTACAATCGGGAGCTTTCCCGGGTAAAAATAAAAATTTTTATGGAGGAACATTGGACATGTTCAAGAAAATTCTCTCTCTCGTTCTCGTAGCTGCAATGATCGCAACCTTCTGCGCAGTATTTGCTTCCTGCGATACCGGCTCCGACGAGCTCAAGGGACTCAGCGAGTCTCCCCTTCCTACTCCCGCGGTCAGTTCCGACGTCGAAATTCCCGCAGATTTCAAGATCGGTTTTATCTGTCTGCATGACGAAAACTCCACCTACGACAACAACTTCCTCAAGGCAGTTGCTGCTGTAAAGACTGCTCTTGGTCTTACCGATGAGCAGGTTGTTATCAAGACTCAGATCCCCGAGACCAACGACTGCTACGTTGCAGCTAAGGACCTTGCAAGCCAGGGTTGTGACATCGTATTTGCAAACTCCTTCGGCCACGAGCCCTTCATGCTTCAGGCTGCAGCAGAATTCCCCGAGGTTGAGTTCTGCCACGCTACAGGTACCATGGCTCACACCGCAGGCCTTGACAACTTCCACAACGCATTCGCTTCTATCTATGAGGGCAGATACCTTGCAGGCGTTGCTGCAGGTCTGAAGCTCAACGAGATGATCGACAAGGGCGAGATCACCGCAGAGCAGGCTAAGATGGGCTACGT
>CAZQLJ010000088.1:0-7486 GCA_964594085.1 uncultured Clostridium sp. | reverse complement strand
TCTCCAAATTTTCTCACAGAGTTTTCAACATCATTTTCAACACCATGTGGAAAACTTTTTTATTGTTTAAAACTTTACGGGTAATATTGATTTTAGTAAAGTAAATACATAAACGTATGTCAGTATTATCTTTACATATAAAGAAAAACTAACCAAACACCCAAGATTTTTACAGCGTTGATAAAATATGTGGAAAAGTTTGTTAAAATAATGATCCTCACATTTTTTCAACACAAAAAATGACTAAAAATTTGAAACTGTTGAAAACTTTATTATATATCGAGGTTTTCTGCCAATGCAGCATTCTGCTCGATAAAGATACGTCTGGGCTCGACCTTGTCACCCATCAGAAGCGAGAACATTTCGTCACAAGCGATAGCGTCCTCGACCGTGACCTTAAGAATAGTTCTCTTTGCGGGGTCCATAGTGGTTTCCCAAAGCTGCTCTGCATCCATCTCACCAAGACCCTTATATCTGTCAGCTTCGATGTTTGAGGTGTTTCCACTCTCTCCTGCGAGCTCTGCGATATATTTATCTCTTTCGGCATCAGAGAACGCGTATTTTTCATTGCCCTGCTTTGCGCCCTTCTTGTAAACCTTGTAAAGCGGAGGCTGAGCAAGATAAACGTGACCCTCGTCGATAAGCTGACGCATGTGTCTGAACAGGAAGGTAAGAAGAAGAATTCTTATATGCGATCCGTCAACGTCCGCATCGGCCATGATTATTATCTTACCGTAACGAAGCTTTGCAATATCAAATTCTTCACCTATACCACATCCGAGAGCCTGAATTATAGGAATAAGAGACAGATTTGAATATACCTTGTCAAGTCTAGTCTTTTCAACGTTAAGAACCTTACCGCGAAGAGGAAGGATCGCCTGGAATTTAGAGTTTCTTCCCTGCTTTGCAGATCCTCCTGCAGAGTCTCCCTCTACCAGATAAAGCTCGGTAAGCGTAGCATCCTTTTCCTGACAGTCAGCAAGCTTTCCGGGAAGCGAGCTCCCTTCAAAAAGTCCCTTACGTCTTGTTGCCTCTCTTGCCTTTCTCGCAGCCTCTCTTGCGCGTGAAGCCGCAAGAGCCTTATCAAGAATAGCTCGTCCCGTATTGGGATTTTCTTCAAGATAATCCGAAAGCTTTTGAGAAACGGTATTTTCAACGAGAGTTCTGATATCAGAGTTTCCAAGCTTTGCTTTAGTCTGGCTTTCAAACTGAGCATCCTCAAGCTTGACACTGACTATGGCACAAAGACCCTCTCTTACGTCCTCACCCGAAAGATTCTTGTCGCTGTCCTTAAGAACACCGATCTTTCTTCCGTAATCGTTAAGAACACGAGTAAGACCTGACTTGAATCCGGTCTCGTGAGTACCACCCTCGATAGTATTCATATTGTTTGCAAATGTCATAAGACATTCGTTATATCCGTCGTTATACTGAAGAGCTATCTCACAAACGCTGGTATTCTTTTCTCCGCGCATATAGATAACGTCGGGATGCACGGGCTCGTTATGTCTGGTCTCGGTGAGATATTCAACAAAGCTTGAAACACCGCCCTCAAACTGAAGCTCGTTGACAACAGGCTCATTTCCTCTGTCGTCAATAAGAACTATCTTAATTCCTGCGTTAAGGAAGCTTTGCTCTCTCATACGATTCAGCAAAGTGTCGTAATCAAATACGGTCTCCTCAAAAATATCAGGGTCTGGCTTGAACGTTACTCTTACGCCGTGAGGACGCTCGGGAGAATCGCCCTCACAGACGAATTTTCTCGCTACTACACCTCTTTCAAATCTTTCGGTATATCTCTTGCCCTCGTAGCAGTCGTCGAGCTCTACCCACAAGGAAAGCGCGTTAACGACAGAAGCACCGACGCCGTGAAGACCGCCTGCAATCTTATATCCGCCGCCACCGAATTTTCCACCCGCGTGAAGTATCGTGTAAACTACCTCGGGCGTAGGTATACCCTCCTTGGGGTGAATTCCCGCAGGAATACCTCTTC
Organism: uncultured Clostridium sp.; assembly: GCA_964594085.1. GTDB lineage: Bacteria > Bacillota > Clostridia > Oscillospirales > CAG-272 > SVTX01. The sequence goes on along the minus strand of CAZQLJ010000088.1, from coordinate 5,493 downwards.
CGTTGTCCTCAACCGTTACGCTGTTATCGTAGTTGAGAGTTACGGTTATCTGATCGCAATATCCGGCAAGAGCCTCGTCGATAGAGTTATCAACTATCTCATAAACGAGGTGATGAAGTCCGCGAATAGAGGTCGTACCGATATACATACCGGGTCTCTTTCTTACAGCTTCAAGTCCTTCAAGTATTTGTATCTCATTTTCACCGTAATGTGTTTCAGTCATCTCTTCGGACCTTTTGATTTCTTCAGACATTTTTTTATTCCTTTGCTAAAAATTTTGTGATTGTTTATAAGTTACTTTCGGTTCTTCCTAAAAGAGCCGAGGTTGATATCTGCGAAAAGCAGATCATATATTTTCCGTTTTCTTTGTATAAAACAAATGATTTAGGTATCTCATCCTTTGCAGATACCACGAGATCGTTTCTTTGCGCATCAGAGAGAAATTTCTTCGTTATGGACGAAACCGTGCACATATCCATATCGAATATTCCGATTATATCCTTTTCGCGTATATTTTTGTTATTTCCTACGTGCAGATACATAAACTCTCCGATCAGGTAAATATTCCGTTGCTGACACCTATAAGCTTGTCAGCTTTTATGTCGTTTTTCTCACAACAGGTCAATATTACCTGCTTGCCGTGAAGATTTGATAAGAGATACTCTCGCCTGCCGCTGTCAAGCTCGGACAAAACGTCATCAAACAGGAACACAGGATAATCTCCTCCGCATTCGTCCTTGATTATCTCGCCCTCAGCAAGCTTCAAGGCAAGCGAAAGCGATCTCTGCTGACCCTGGGAGGCGAAAATTCGCGCTCTGTTGCCGTTTAAGCTGATCTCCATATCGTCCTTGTGAATTCCCCACAAAGTCGATCCTGCGCCGATTTCTCGGTCGTGGTGACTCAAATAAAGCTCTCTATACATATCTCTGCATCGATCTATATCGAAGCATTCTGCTTCTGATAGCTTGCAGGACGATATATATTCGATCTGTGGCAACTCTCTGTCACCCGTCATTTCAAAAAAGCATTCTGATACGTATTTTTTGAGCTTTTCAATATACTTGACACGGTAAAGAGTAATCAATGCCGCTTCATGTGCCAGCTGCTCTGAAAAAAGATCAATAGTTGCATCAAACGAAGCTCTGTTTTCCTCGGCGTCGCGTATCAATGCATTTCTTTCCTTGAGTATTGTAGCATATTTCTGCAAGGACCTCATATAAAGCGGTCTTATCTGCGATATCGCAACGTCAAGAAAATTTCTTCTCATTGACGGTCCGTCCTTTATGATCGACAAATGCTCGGGACAGAACAAAACTACCTTAAAGCAACCGACCATTTCGGAGGTACGAGCAACCTTGATTCTGTTCTGCTCTACTCTTTTAGCTCGTTTATCTGAAAATACCCTCATCGATATTTCCATATCGCGTATGCTGTCCGTATAACTGTTTTTAATAAAACAGTATTCCTCGCCAAATCTTATAACATCCTTATCCGTGCCTTGACGAAAGCTCTTTCCAAGAGCAGTCATATATATAGCTTCAAGCAGATTGGTCTTTCCTTGAGCGTTTTCTCCGATAAGTACGTTAGTCCCCTCGCAAAAATCAACGTCTGCCAAGGCTATATTTCTGAAATTTTCAATGTAAATATTTCGGCAGAACATTTATACCCTTTCAAATAGATAAGTTATATCAATCTCTGGTTCTTACAGGAAGAAGCATAAAGAGCTCGCTTCCCGACTCTTCATCACAAGGCTCGACGTTTATTCCCATAAGAGGAGAGGACATAGAAAGCTTTATAGTTTCGCTTCTGCAGGCTCTTACACTGTCTATAAGGAATCTGTTGTTAAACGCGATTGAAATATCGTCACCCGCATGCTCTATATTAAGCTCGTCGTAAATGCTTCCGGCGGAGGAAACCGCGGAAACCTTGAGAATATCTCCGCAAGCCTCGATTCTTACGTGAGAACGAACGCTTCCGGCAATTCTTTCTTCGGTAATAAGAGAAGCCTTTTCAAGAGCAGCAAGAAGCTCCTGCTTCGATGCCTTGACTTCAATTTTGTGATTTTTTATGATAATTCTGTTGTAATCAACGAACTCACCTACAATAAGGCGGGTAAAGAAGGTAAGTCCCTCAAAAGCTATAACCATATTCTTATGGCTCATATAAACGGTCACAGTATCCTCTTCATCGTCAGAAAGAAGCTTTACGATCTCATTTACCGACTTAACGGGAACGATGAAGGAGAACTCAACGCCTCTGTCCGAATTTTCAAGCTTTTTGAGCTCGGATTCAGCAGAGCATACTGCAAGCTTAAAGCCATCGCAAGCAACGATGTTCATCTTGCCCTCCTCAGTCTTGATAAAGCAACCGTTGAGCACGGGTCTGGGCTCATTCACACCCATAGCGTATGATACCTTTGAAAGCATCTTCTTGAACTGCGCCTGATTGACTATGAAGCCCTTTTCAGACTGAAGATCGGGGATCTCGGGGAAATCCTCTGCCTTAAGTGCTCCGGTTCTGTGAGACGACTTTCCGCACTCAAATACAACACCAAGCTTATTATCAACTGTAAGAGTGATCTCTTCACCGTTCATGACTCTGAGTGTCTGATTGAACTTTTGAGCATTGATGATATAAGAGCCCTGCTCAATAACGTCCGCATCAACCGTGATCTTAATTCCCTTTTCAAGATCGAATGCAGTAAGTGTGCAGCAATCGGGAGAGTTAGCTTCGATCAAAATACCCTCGACTGCGGTAAGTGTGCTCTTTCCCGATACTACGCTCATAAGGGGAGCTATTTTGTTACTTATTTCCTGTCTGTTAAAAACTATTTTCATTTTTTCTCCAATCTGCCGCCTATTTGGCGACTTTTTTATTTAGCCTTTCTTTCGGTCGCGCGCAAAGATAACGAAATACTGATATACCGAAAGAATGATATAATAATTTAGTAGTATTAGAAGTATGGGTCGCTAAAATGTGGAAAACACCACTTTTTTCTTTAACTGTAAAGCATTTAAACCAACAACAATATGTATAAAATTCACTAAAAAGGTCGGAAAATATTTGTTTTAGATCCGAATTTTATCTCATAATTTTCTTTTGATTAGGAATATTCTCAAAAATTATCAAAATTACAACAAAATTAAGTTTTCAACAATTTTTGACAACTGTTGAAATGTTGAAAATAAACAAATCTTCTTTGCTGTAAATCAAATCCGAATGTTCAAAAGCTGTTGATATATTTTTTTATTCCTTAATTTCCTTGATAAGCTCGTTAATCTCGATCTCGATCGCAGGAGAGGAGGATATCTTCTTTTCAATAGTATCAATAGAGGAAATAACCGTCGAGTGATCTCTGTTGAAAAGTTTTCCAATGTTAGGAAGTGACATTTCAGTAATGGTTCTTACAAGATAAATAGCAACGTGTCTTGCCTGAGCAACGTCCTTGACTCTCGACTTTCCAACAAGCTCTGCCTTTCCGACGTCGTATTTTTTCTCTATTGCCGCGAATATCTTGTCTACGGTCACGTTTACGGGCTCTGCGCCGCCGAGAAGCTCGGTCATGCAGTTCTTTGCGATATCCATTGTGATCTCGCTTCCCGACAAGAATTTGATAGCTACGAGCTTTTTGACTGCTCCCTCGATCTGTCTTATGTGAGATCTCAGATTTTCTGCAAGATAAGTAATTATCTCGTCCGAGATAGTTATGCCTGCTTGAGATATCTTATTTTTAAATATCGCTATACGAAGTTCGAGATCGGGCGGCTGAATGTCCGCGATAAGACCCCACTCAAATCTCGTCTTAAGTCGATCCTCAAGGGTCTTAATATCCTTAGGAGGACGGTCTGAGGTCAGGATTATCTGCTTTCCCTCCTCGTACAAAGCGTTGAAGGTGTGGAAGAATTCCTCTTGAGTAGATTCCTTTCCGGCTATAAACTGAATATCGTCTATAAGAAGCACGTCGCAGGTGCGGTACTTATCTCTGAACTTCGACATCGATTTTTTAGCAAGGCTTTCGATCATCTGATTTGTAAAGTCCTCACCCTTGATGTATATGATATTGGCGAAAGGATTTTTGGTCTTTATCTCGTTTGTGACCGCGTAAAGCAGGTGAGTTTTTCCAAGTCCGCTGGGTCCGTAGATAAACAAGGGATTGTAATCCTGTGCGGGCTTGTCTGCTACTGCAATGCATGCAGCGTGAGCAAATTTATTCGAGCTTCCGACGATAAAATTATCAAACGTATATTCAAAGTTTACCGTTGGCATCGTCGATCCTAAAACAGTAGGAGCCTCGCTGTGATCTGAGCCCTCCTCCCTTTCGGGTACGATATCCTCGCTCGAGATCTGATTTTTTATCTTATCGACGTTAACGGAAGGATTTTTCGATACGACTACAATATTGATAGAGAATCCCATCAGATCCTTAAAAATATCCTCAAGCTGTGAGAGATATTTCTCATTGATTATCTGCATCTTGAATTCAGTGCTCGTCATCAGAGTCAAAGTATAGTTGGAAAATGAAATGATCTCGATGTCTCCAAACCACAAATTCATAGCGGTTGTACCGAGCTGCTGCTTCATTTTGTCCTGAACCATAGACCAAATTTCTTTTATTTCAGCTAAATAATCCATATACAGAAATCCTTTCTTTTCATTTTTATCACGTCATAATTTATATAATTATAATATTAATATAGTATATAGCACAATTATATCATATTTTTTCAGGTTTTTCAATAGAAAACTGCATCATTTAAGTCAAATTTTTCCTTACAAATAAAGGATTTTTAAAAATTTACATTTTTTTAACATTTGTTATAGTAAAAAATGTGCCGAAGATAAAAAAAGACACCCTAAAATCAAAGATTTTAAGGTGTCTTTCTATTTAACTTACCAACTTATCAGCTGAGCTTGCTCTGGTTGATCTTGATACCGGGGCCCATAGTAGAAGCTACTACGCAGCTCTTGATATACTGACCCTTTGCAGCTGCGGGCTTAGCCTTGATGATAGCGCCGAGGAGAGTGTCGAAGTTCTCCTGGAGCTTAGCCTCACCGAAGGAAGCCTTACCGATAGGACAGTGAATAATGTTGGTCTTATCAAGTCTGTACTCGATCTTACCTGCCTTTGCCTCGGTAACAGCCTTAGCAACGTCAGGAGTAACGGTACCGGCCTTAGGAGAAGGCATAAGTCCCTTAGGACCGAGAACCTTACCAAGACGACCGATAACGCCCATCATATCGGGAGAAGCGATAACTACGTCGAAATCGAACCAGTTTTCCTGCTGGATCTTTTCAGCATACTCAGGACCGCCTGCGTAATCTGCGCCTGCATCGAGAGCCTTCTGAACGTTGTCACCCTTAGCGAAAACGAGAACCTTCAAGGTCTTACCCGTACCGTTAGGGAGAACAACTGCGCCTCTGACCTGCTGGTCTGCGTGACGGGAGTCAACGCCGAGACGAACGTGTACTTCAATGGTTTCATCAAACTTTGCC
>CAZQLJ010000087.1:0-7531 GCA_964594085.1 uncultured Clostridium sp. | reverse complement strand
CCCGAGATAGCGACTATGGGAACGCTATCCATATATGCCGTAGCAATACCCGTGACGAGATTGGTCGCACCGGGACCGCTGGTTGCGATGACTACTCCGGTCTTTCCGGTTGCTCTCGCATATCCGTCTGCCGCATGCGCCGCGCCCTGCTCGTGCGCAGTCATATAATGCGTGATCCTGTCACTGTATTTATAAAGCGCATCATAAATGTTCAGAACTGCTCCGCCCGGATATCCGAACACAGTATCTACGCCCTGCTCAAGCAATACGTTTGCGAGTATTTCAGAACCGTTTAATACCATTCTATACCTCCAAATCGATTTTTTTCTAAAACATATCCTCAAAAAAGCAAAAAAACCCTTGCCTCCCCGAAAAAGAGACAAAGGTTTAAATAACACTCTGCGGTACCACTCTTATTGGAGCGCTAAACTCCCACTCTGCTTTTACCTGACAGTAAAACGTCCGTGATAACGGGGGACTTCCGTTCGTCTCTACGCAGCCTTTTTTCAAAGACCTTCGGGCGACTGCTCCGGGATGAGTTTCATTCACAGACGATCATCGGCTCGCATCGACCGCCGACTCTCTTTTGATCCTTTGCGAATTACTTTTTCCCTTCATTGCATTTTTTGAAGAAATATGTACTGATTATACCATATACCGCTTGCTTTGTCAAGAAAAACGGCAAATTTTTTTCTTCCAAATTTAATATATATAAAAATTTCACAGTTTTAGCGCGCCGTTTTGCCGATTTGTCTACGTTTTAACCAATTAATTAGGTAAAAAACGCACCAAAACCGTTCTGCTATCAAGCTTAAAGCTCTGCGATTACCTCGACCTCGACAAGCACTCCCTTCGGCAGCTGCTTTGCCGCAACGCAGCTTCTCGCAGGCTTGCCCGTAAAATATTTGCCGTAGACCTCGTTGAACGCCGCGAAATCTGCCATATCCGAGAGGAAGCAGGTCGTTTTGACCGCCTTCTCAACACTTGTGCCTGCTGCTTCAAGTACCGCGCAGAGATTTTTGCAGACCTGCTCGGTCTGTCCCTTGATGTCGGTCGCCTCAACCGAGCTACTTTCGGGATTGATCGCGATCTGTCCCGACGTAAATACAAGATTTCCAACCTTTACCGCCTGACTGTACGGTCCTATCGCGTCAGGCGCGTTTTTCGTGTATACCTTTTCCATATCCAAGCTCCTTTTTATACTAATTTATATCCCGCATTTGTCAATGCGCTCTCTATTTGTCTTATATGCTCGTGGTTTCTCGTTTCAAGCACTATTCTTAAGTAACAGCCGTTAATATCCATAGTTTCACTTGCTCTTTCGTGATGGATCGAGATGACGTTTGCGCCGAGTCCTGCGATGATTTCGGAAACGCCGAGGAGCTGACCGGGCTTATCGATAAGCTCGACGCAGAGGGTGTAGTTTCTGCCCGACATCAACAGACCGCGCTTGATGACACGCGAGAGGATGGTAACGTCGATATTACCGCCCGAGACTACGCAAGCGACCTTTTTATTCTTGATCGGGAGCTTATTGAACATGACTGCGGCAACGGAAACTGCGCCTGCGCCCTCGGCGATCATTTTATGCTGCTCGATAAGCGCGAGGATCGCGGACGAGATCTCGCCCTCGGTCACGGTAACTATCTCGTCGACGTATTTTCGGCAGAGCTCAAACGTGTTGTCACCCGGCTCCTTGACCGCGATACCGTCGGCTATCGTGGAAACGCCCTCGAGCTTTTCCTTTTTGCCGTTTTTGACCGAATTGAACATACTAGGTGCGCCTGCCGCCTGAACTCCGTAGACCTTGATATCGGGCTTGAGGTGCTTTGCCGCGTATGCAACTCCCGAAATGAGACCGCCGCCGCCAACAGGCACGACTATCGCGTCGAGGTCCTTGATCTCGTTGAGTATTTCAATACCGATCGTTCCCTGACCCGCGATAACGTCGTCGTCATCGAAGGGGTGAACGAAGGTGTAGCCCATCTCGTCGCGGAGCTCGAGCGCGCGCTTGTACGCGTCGTCGTAAACTCCTTTTACCATAACGACCTCGGCGCCGTAGCTCTTGGTCGCCTCGACCTTGGAAATAGGTGCTCCGTCAGGCAGGCAGATGACCGCCTTGATGCCGTATTTCTGCGCGGCGAGGGCAACTCCCTGCGCGTGATTTCCCGCCGAGCACGCTATAACTCCCTTCGCCTTTTCCTCATCGGAGAGCTGGGAGATCATATATCCCGAGCCGCGAACCTTAAACGAGCCCGTGACCTGCAGATTTTCGCTTTTCAGATAAAGCTCGCAGTCGGGCGCGATCTTCGAGCGCACGAGCGCGGTGGGTCTGATCACGTCCTTGAGCACGTATGCCGCGTGGTAAATCTTGTCAAGTGTAAGCATACTTAATTTCCTTTCTTCTCGTTTCGCTTGCGAAACATATCACTTTCGCGAAGCGAAAATATCACGCTCTGCTCGCAGAGCATACCACGTTTGGCTCTACCAAACATATCACTTTTTGCGGAGCAAAAAACAAAAAAAGCCCGTCTCCAAAGAGACGAAGCCAAAACAGTCCTCGTTATACCACTCTTTTTGTTTGATCACGTACAATGTTATACGTCTTTCTTTAACGCAGAAACTACGCGTCGGTCTACTGGCAAAATTGCGTTCGGCGACGGGCTCCGGGGTGATTTAACGCAAAAAGCAAACTTTACCGTCTCGCACCGTGAGGATTTTATCCTCTGCGACGGCTCTCTGAAAAGTGCTTAAGGGTCGCTCCCCATCCTTGCTTTCATTAATTATAATCTTCTTTTTTTCCTTTGTCAATATCGAATTCGTAGAAAAACGGTCTTCTCCCCCTTGCGGTTTTGGATATTTTGAACAAAGAAAAAATTTTCAAAAAAGTTAAAAATCTCTTGAAAAAGCGCGAATAATGTGATACAATAATATTTGTATTTGTTATTATAACGCTCAATGTAGGGAAGGTGAGGCGCTTTATGTGTAAGATCGGCTTTGACAACGACAAATATCTCGAATTGCAATCCAAGCATATTCGTGAAAGAATAGCAAAATTCGGAGGCAAGCTCTATCTCGAGTTCGGAGGCAAGCTTTTCGACGATTATCACGCGGCGCGTGTGCTCCCCGGATTTGCACCCGACTCCAAGCTACAGATGCTCCTTCAGCTTAAGGACGAGGCAGAGATAGTCATCGCCATTAACGCAAGCGATATTGAGAAAAACAAGGTCAGAGGCGACCTTGGTATCACTTACGACCTCGACGTTATGAGACTTATCGACGCGTTCAGAAGCGTTGGTCTCTACGTTGGAAGCGTGGTCCTCACAAGATACGAGTCCCAGCCCTCAGCAGAGCTTTTTGCAAACAAGCTTGAAAATCTCGGGGTCAAGGTCTACCGCCACTACTCTATCCCCGGATACCCCTACAATATTGAGGGCATCGTCAGCGAAAAGGGTTACGGCAAAAACGACTACATCGAGACCACAAGACAGCTCGTTATCGTCACCGCCCCCGGCCCCGGAAGCGGCAAGATGGCAACCTGCCTCTCCCAGCTTTACCACGAGAATCTGCGCGGCATCAAAGCAGGCTACGCAAAATTCGAGACCTTTCCGATCTGGAACATCCCACTTAAGCACCCCGTAAACCTCGCTTACGAGGCGGCGACCGCCGATCTCAACGACGTAAATATGATCGACCCCTTCCACCTCGAAGCTTACGGTCAGACAGCGGTAAACTACAACCGCGATGTCGAGATCTTCCCCGTGCTTGAAGCGACGTTCAAGAAGATCCACGGCTCATCTCCTTACAAATCCCCCACGGATATGGGCGTTAATATGGTCGGCAACTGTATTATCGACGACGAGGTCTGCCGCGAGGCATCAAGACAGGAGATAATCCGCCGTTACTACGCGGCGCTTTGCGAGCAAAAGGAAAATATGAACACCAACGGCACCGACGTAGTCGGCAAGCTCGATCTGCTCATGCAGCAAGCAGGCGTGACCGTGCACGACCGCAAGGTCGTTGCAGCGGCAAAGGACAGAGCCGAACAAACCGGTGCTCCCGCAGCGGCGATGGAGCTGCCGAACGGAAAGATAATCACGGGCAAGACATCGTCTCTGCTCGGCGCTTCGGCGGCGCTTATTCTCAACGCGCTCAAGGAGCTTGCGGGGATCGACGACAAGGTCGAGCTCATTTCCCCCTCTATCATCGAGCCCGTCCAGCATCTCAAGGTCGGTCATCTCGGTAACCACAACCCGCGTCTGCACGTAGACGAGGTTCTCATTGCGCTCTCTATCAGCGCAGTAACCTCGGAGACCGCCGCCAAAGCCTTAAGTCAACTCGGCGAGCTGAAGGATTGCGAGGCGCATTCCTCGGTAATTCTCTCAATGGTCGATAGCCGAACCTTCAAAAAGCTCGGTGTCAACATCACATGCGAGCCGCAGTATCAGGTCAAAAAGCTTTATCACGCAAAATAAATAAAAATCGGCAGGCAACTGCCGATTTTTATTTACTCTTTAAAGCTTGGTGTGTATTTTCTATCCGCCGAAGAGATCTGCTGAAAATAGCCTTCAAACCCGAGCTCGACAGCTGTCCTCATAACGCTGTCGTACTCAAACGAGGTCACACGGCGCGAGAGATTTTTAAATTCGCCGGGACGGCCCGATTCGATATAAAAATCGGGTGTATATTGGCTCATAAGACTCAATCTGACACTGTCCGCGCTGAATTTTTCGGCAAGCCGCCTTAACACCTCGATCGAATCGGCACGGTGACCTGGCAGAATAAGCTGACGGACAAGCACACCACTCTTCATCATACCTCGCTCGTCAAATCTCGGTTTTCCAACTTGACGGATCATCTCTCCTATCGCCTCGATCGATCGCTCAAAATAATCGGGAGCGTTTGAGTATGCCGTTGCAACCGCAGGATCGAAATATTTGAGATCGGGCATATAAACGTCAACAAGACCGTCAAGCATACGCAAGGTGCCGACCGATTCATACCCTCCGCTATTCCACACGACAGGAACGGCAAGCCTCGGCTTTATTCTCTCAAGCATGCGTGCAAGCGTGACGGTGTAGTGCGTCGGAGTGACGAATTCTATGCACTCCGCGCCCTGTGAAACAAGATCAAATATTGCAGCTTCAAGCTCGTCGGGAGTCATAGCGCGACCGCAAGAGCCGCCGCTGATATCTCTGTTCTGACAATAAACACAGTGCAGATTACAGCCCGAAAAAAAGACCGTTCCCGCACCGTGCTCTCCCGAGATACACGGCTCTTCCCACTTGTGAAGCATGGTCTTGGCGACCCAAAGCTCCTCGGGCACGTTGCAGACTCCGAGACCACCCGATGCGCGATCAACCCCGCATTTTCTAGGACAGATATTGCATTTGCTCAATCCGTGCACCTCCTTTGCATAGACTTTCTACTGAATTATACTATAAAAATCGGCACGAATCAAGGCTTTTGAAAATTTTATATTTACTTTCGGCAAAAAAAGTGGTACAATATACCTATCACTTACGCGGAATGGAGATAACAATGAGATCGATCGATATTAGCAAGCTTGAGCTTGATTGGATATTTTCAGCAACTGAGACCGACGAACTGTTTTCGGCGGCGGTCAAGCTGCTTACGGCTCGCAAGCTCACCGTTTCGACCGCCGAATCCTGCACGGGCGGACTTATCGGCAAAATGTTCACCGACGTGCCGGGCGCGTCGACAGTATTCGTCGGCGGTATGATAACCTACACCAACCGCGTAAAAATGCACGGTCTCGGAGTCAGTGCCGAAACAATAGCCGAGTACACCGAGGTCAGCGCCGAGTGCGCGTGCGAGATGGCAGAGCGTTCGAAAGCTCTTTTTGAGAGCGATCTTGCAATCTCGGCGACCGGATTTGCCGGCCCCACGGGCGGCAACGAGAAAGACGGCGTGGGTACAGTCTATCTTGGCATCTCGAATGCCGAGGAAAGCGTCGTTTATCGCCTCAGCTTCGGTCCTCTCTCACGCGACGAGATACGCACGTGCACCGCGCTTTTTGCCGCAAAAACGCTTGGTGATATGCTGAAAAAGGGATAATAGCGCCGAAAAATCGGCTTTTTTGCAAAAAATCACAAAATATTTTTGACAAATTTGCGTTAAGCTCTTGATTTAATGCGAAAAATATATTAAAATATACTTTGGTTTCGGCTGACAAATAATGTAAATAATATCCGAAAGGAATCTTATAAAATGGCAAAATTCAGAAAAATAGGCGTATTGACCTCGGGTGGTGACGCTCCCGGCATGAACGCGGCGATCCGTGCCGTAGCCAGAAAGGCGCTCTCCGAGGGAATAGAGGTCGTTGGAATCAACGAGGGATATAGCGGACTCATCAACGGAGATCTCCGCCCCCTTGGAAGCCGCGACGTATCCAACATAATCACTCGCGGCGGCACAATGCTCTACAGCTCGCGTTGCCCCGAGTTCGCAACTCCCGAGGGTATGGCAAAGGCTATCAAGACCTGTGAGGAGAACCAAATCGATGCAGTAATAGCTCTCGGTGGCGACGGAACTTTTCGCGGCGCGACCGATCTGACTAACCACGGCATCCCCTCCATTGGTATTCCCTGTACGATCGACAACGACATAAGTGCAACCGAGTACACCATCGGCTTTGATACAGCGATGAACACGGTTCTCAACATGGTCGGCGCACTTCGCGAGACCTGCGAATCGCACGCAAGATGCAACATTATCGAGGTTATGGGCCGCGACAGCGGTATGATCGCACTCTACGCAGGTATTGCCTCGGGCGCGGTCGCGATCGCGATCCCAGAGGTTCCCTTCGACGAGGCGTATGCGATCTCTCGCTTTAAGCACGCAAGAGACTGTGGCAAGAGAGGTATGGTAGGCTTGTTTGCAGAGGGTGTTTCTCTCGACCGCGAGCACAAATACAGCGAGGAATTCGCCAGAAAGCTCGAGGAACAGACAGGTATTGAGACCAAGTTTGCACGCCTCGGTCACATAGTCCGCGGCGGCTCGCCCACGCTCCGCGACAGACTCACCGCAACGCAGATGGGAGCAAACGCAGTAAGCTGCTTGCTTGAAGGCAAGAGCAACGTGGTAATGTGCGTTCACGAGGGTAGGATCACATCCGTAGACATCAACTATGCGCTTGTGCTCGACAGAATGTACAAGGGCAGACTCAAGGACGGAGACCTTGACAGATTCAGCCCCGACGCGATCGCCGAGATGAAGTCGGAATGCGCGTATAAGCAGGCAAAGATGGAGAGACTGTACCGTCTTTCCTTCGATATCGGAGTTTAATATTTTTGCGAGGAGCTTTGCAAAGCTCCTCGCTTTTTATTTATGAAGTAACTGAATGCGACGATGGATGTTACTTTCCTGTCATCAGCGACAGGAAAGTAACCAAAGGAACGCCGCGTAGGGGGAGAGGGACTTATGATTCGGTAACAGAGCGTTTCGGTTTGAAAAATTAAAGCCCGAATCATTGCGCCATCCTCCCCCCGAAGAACCCCCCTCCTGCCCT
>CAZQLJ010000086.1:0-7599 GCA_964594085.1 uncultured Clostridium sp. | reverse complement strand
GCCATGCTTGCAAACGAGGTCTATGTAATTTCAGGAATATAAAAATCACCGTCAATAAGATGAATTTCTCTACGGCTTTAGATTATGTGAACTTGTTCCCAATCCCCAAATATCTACTTGTTCGCAACTATCTATCAATCCGATGTAATATGCATCAAGCTCGGAAAGCTGTTGATTAATTTCCTTTTCTGTACTAACTGTATACATAATATCATTGGATTTTGTAGTGTTACAATGATCCACAAACTGTTGAGGAATCGTTTCGGATGCATAATACAAATCATAAGCACCGAAACAATGTAATATTTCGTGAGCAAAACCTGCGGGCGACATAAAATAATAATTATTTTCTATATCGTCACGAACAAACACATTGATCACTTCCACATCGCATTGTTGTTGGTCAGAAAGAGACCAAGAATTAACAGTGTTTGTTTCATCTGTGTTAAAATACAAAATGTAAATAATGTTTTGAGCATTATATTTTTGTTTTAATTCATCCGCCTCAATATATTCCTCGATATAGGAACGCTGGGTATAATATCCTCCACCATCCGCTCTCACCATATTCATATCAGTAAAATCGAATGTATAATATAGGTCGGGGTGTTTTAACCAATCATAAACCAATTCTGTTTCAACCGCATAAGTACCGCATTGTTGTTTTATCCAATCAACCGCGATCGAGAGGTTTTCATACATAAGGTTTATTGCTTCTCGGTCTGTTTCAGAGCTCAAATTCCATTGTGTTTCAATATCGTTTGCAAAAATTGATACTATCAAAGTTGTATCGGACAATTTTCCCGCAGAACCCAATTTGCCGTCATATGTTATAATATCAATTACTTTATGTTCAATGTAGTTACACAAAGAGCAAGTGTGAGTGCGACTTCCTTGTTTTTCTTTTGTAGATTTTTCTATGATTTCCCATTCTCCCCACCTATGTCCAAGTGCATTGAGAGGTTCTTGTTTCACAAGAATCTCTCCGCAAGCAGAACAATGCTTCCCCTCGGTTTTACCGGTTTCTGTACAGGTAGGGGCAACGGCAGAATCAATTATTTCTATATGTTGACATTGGTTATTTTCGCAAGCAGAAAAAATAGCGCTGCATAAAATAAGTAAGATAAGAGGCAAAAGCCATCTTTTTTTCACTTCGCACTCTCCTTTGCAATGTTGATAAGGGTAACTTTACTTCATTATACCATAAATCTGTGAATAGTTCAAGCATTTCGGTAGTTCGAATCCTTCGACTCGAAGAAAAATCGAAAATGGATCTGTGGAAATTCGAAAAAAGTTAAGGTCGAAAAAAGCGGAGAAATCTTTCGAAATCTCCGCTTTTTTCGTTTTTTCTCGGTCGGATTTAAATCGACCTAAAGACTTGGCAGGGGCAGAAGGACTTGAACCCACGACCCTTGGTTTTGGAGACCAGTACTCTACCAACTGAGCTATACCCCTGTATTGTGCCGTCTTCGATTGCCGCCACGATATTTACATCATAAAGACAAACTAAGTTTGTCTGTGCCGTAGGCTATGATGGCAATGAAAACTTCATCAACTGGTATCCGACGCCGTATGGCATAGTCGGATACATCAGCGTTTTTCATTATACCACAAATTAAAATAAATTTCAATAGGTTTTCAAAAAATAATTTAAAATTTTTATTCGCGATATTTCTTGACATAAATTTGTCTTTATAGTACAATGGTTTTGATGATGTAATAATGTTTTTACGGAGGATGATCGGGTGACTTTCATCAGAAAAACAGAGACAAAAGACCTCGAGGGCATTATGCCGATATTCTCCGAGGCAAGAAAAACGATAGCGGCACTTGGTATCGACCAATGGCAGAACGGTTATCCGTCCGAGGCGGTCATAGAGCAAGACATAAATAAGGAGCAGTCCTACTGTGTGCTTGTCGACGGCAAGATCTGCGCCACTTTTGCTCTGATTTCACACGGCGAACCGACCTACGATGAAATTTACGATGGAAAATGGCTGACAGGCGATGAAAAGGGACAATATCTCGCGATCCATCGCGTCGCGATCGCGCTATCAAGCCGAGGAAGCGGTATGTCGGGTCAAATAATATCTTACGCCGCCGATTTTGCAAAGTCACTCGGCAAAAATTCTTTAAGAATAGATACCCACGAGGGAAACGTTGTTATGAGACGAATGCTTGAGAAAAACGGCTTCATTCATTGCGGAACTATTTATCTCGAAAGCGGTGAAAAAAGAGTCGCATATGAAAAATTGCTGTAAAATCTCAAAAAAGGAGATATAAGTATGAGAATAGGAATAGAATCCCCTGCATATCTGCAGTACGGAGTTGCCGAAGGCGCAAGACGAGCAAAAGAGCATGGATTCGATTGCTTTGATTATTCAAACTTCGTCCACACGGACACCGATTTTTTCAATCTGCCCGAGGCCGAGTTTGAAAAAGAGCTGACAAGGCAAAGAAGACTTATAGAGGCAGAGGGAATACGTGTAAATCAATCGCACGCTCCTTGGGAAATGCCCGTGAAGTGCGATACTCCCGAGGCGAGAGCAATAATGCTTGAGAAAGCGTCGAAGGCGTTGAGAGGAACGGCGTACATCGGAGCCACCGATTTTGTAATTCACGCGATCATGCCGTTTGGCGAGAACAGCCCCGAGCATCCCGAGCTTATGCGAGATCTGAACGCGGAATTTATGGGCAAGCTTGCCGACGTCGCCAAGGAATACGGCGTCAAGCACATAAATATTGAAAATCTGCCGTTCCCTCAGCTTCCTATCAATCACACAAATCAGTGCCTTGATTTTGTCAAGAGAATGAACAGGGAAACGAACAGCGATATATTCCGCGTTTGTCTTGACACGGGACACAGTAATTTCTGCGGAGAAAGACCTGCGGATGCAGTGAGAATGCTTGGCTCTTATCTTGGAACGCTACACGTTCACGACAATGACGGCACGGCTGACTCCCACCGTATCCCCGGTACGGGAACGATAGATTGGAACGATTTTTCCGATGCGCTTGCCTCCATCGGCTTTGACGGAGTGCTGAACTTTGAAACCTTAGTTTCTTGGGACGTTCCGCACGGCGAGGAGAGAGATAAGCTTGAGCGAGAGCTGGCGCAGATCGGTCACAAGCTCGCGAAAAACATTTGATATCAATAAACAAAGAATATACCGGACGACAAAGGAGAAACCAAATGAAAGAATTGCATTTGATTTGTAACGCACACCTCGACCCCGTATGGCAGTGGGATTGGAATGAGGGTGCAACTGCCGCGCTGGCTACTTTTTATTCCGCTGCGGAACTAGCAGATGAATACGATTACATCTTTTGCCACAATGAAGCGCTTTTGTACGAGTGGATCGAGGAGCACGATCCCGTACTCTTTGAGCGCATCCGCGAGCTTGTAAAGGCAGGTAAGTGGCACATTATGGGCGGCTGGTACGTCCAGCCTGACTGCACCGTGCCTTCGGGCGAGGGATTTGTTCGTCAGATCGAGTCGGGACTGTCCTATTTCAAAGAAAAATTTGGCATAAGACCTACTGTTGCCGTAAACTTCGACTCCTTCGGTCACACGCAGGGTCTTGTGCAGATACTCAAAAAATGCGGATACGAGGGATATATCTTCTGCAGACCGATGCCAGGGCTGATGGAGGTGCCCGACAAGGTCTTTAACTGGGTAGGACTTGACGGAAGCACGGTCAAGGCATCACGTTTCGAGGATATGACCATATATTGCTCAGACCTTGGAAGTGCGGTTGAGAACATCAAGCGCAAGATCCAGCCTTGGCAGGAAAAAGATATTGCCTTCGCTCTCTGGGGTGTTGGCAACCACGGCGGCGGCGCTTCGAGAAAGGACCTTGGCGATATCAAGGAGTTTATCGAGGAAAGCAAGAAAAACGGTGTAACCGTTATCCATAGCACACCCGAGGCATTCTTCTCCAAAGTTGATCCGACGGCAGAATTCAACAAAGCGCTCGAGCCCTGCTTCGTAAAGTGTTATTCGTCCGACAGCAGACTCAAGTTCAAGTACGCCGAGCTTGAAAACAAGCTTATAGTAACCGAAAAGATCTGCGCTTATGCGGCAAGCGAGTGCGGAACCAAGTACGATCACAAGGCATTTGCCGAGGCGCAGAAGAATATGAGCGCGATGCAGTTCCACGACGTTTTGTCGGGAACGAGCATTCTTGACGGCGAGCAGAGCAGTCTGCGCAAGGCGGATTATGCTATGGAGATCCTTGATAAGCAGTTTGCCAAGGCGTTCTTCGATCTTTTCTCGGGATACGAAAAGGCGGCAGACGGCGACTATCCCGTTTTCGTTTACAACCCGATGCCTTATAAGGTTGACGGCGTGTTCGAGTGCGAGATCTTCCTCCTCGTCGGCATAGTTTCCGATACCGAGGCTTACGACTTCAAGATCATGAAGGACGGCAAGGAAGTCCCCTATCAGATCGTAAAGGAAGGCTCCACCATAAATATGGACAGAAGAAAGCGCTTTGCTATCAAGGCAGAGCTCAATCCCATGTCGCTTACGAGATTTGACGTTGTCGTCAGCAAGAAGGAAAAGACCTTCCTTGACAGAACCCCCCAGACCGAGTTTGATCTCGGACGAGGAGTCAAGGCTAAATTCGACAAGGAAAACGGTTGCCTTAGCTCCTTCATTGTGGACGGCAAGGAATACCTATCTGGCGGGGCGTTCGCTCCCGTCGTATTCGAGGACAACGCTGACCCGTGGGGCTGGCACATGAAGACCGTCGGCAAGAATTACAAGTACGCCGACGTCAAGACGTCCTTGCGAGTAATAGAGAGAGGCGATCTTCTTACCACGATTGAAAGTATTTACGATACGGGCAAGAGTGAGGTCCGCGTGGCATATAAGCTTTACAAGGATTACGATTACGTCGACGTGACCGTAAACGTTTGCTGGAACGACGCAGGCAAGGGACTGAAGCTCGAGATCCCCGCAACCGACGCTCATCGCTTCATCGGTCAGACCTCCTTCGGAACGCAGGAATACGAGCATGATCTTGAGCAGTGCTCGCACAGATTCTGCGGAGTTGAGTCGGACGGAAAGGTTCTTGCAGTATTCAAGGACGGCACGTACGGCTGCTCGGTTCAGGACGGTAAGCTCTACCTCACGCTGCTCAACGGCTCGGTATATTGCGCTCACCCCGTTGGAGATCTGCCGATCATTGACGAGGAAAGATTTAATTATTATCTCGATACCGGTGTGCACGAATTTTCCTTCAGACTCGCCGTTTGCAAGGAAAGAG
This sequence comes from uncultured Clostridium sp., assembly GCA_964594085.1. GTDB lineage: Bacteria > Bacillota > Clostridia > Oscillospirales > CAG-272 > SVTX01. Next base: position 2,329 of record CAZQLJ010000086.1, on the reverse strand, counting down.
AGCTTGAGAGAAAGGCTACGGAATTTATCCAGAAGCCGTACACCCTCAACGCATATCCTCACGGAAAGGGAGAGAAAAAGGAGCATAGCCCCATCGAGCTTTCAAACAACGATATTGCGCTCACCGCGTTCAGAATGATTGCGGACGGCAGCTATATGATCCGTCTTATCAACAACTATAAAGAGGACGCAGAATGTGAGTGCAAGGTATTCGACAAGACCTTGGCGCTTTCGTTTGGTCGCTACGAGGTCAAGACGCTTATCTATAAGGGCGGAGAATTGAAGGAATCCGATTCGATGCTTGCGTTTTAATAAACAAAACAAGACACCGCCGCGGCGGTGTCTTGTTTTGTTTGGGGCGCGGTTAAACAAGCAAAAGTATCATCGTTGTGATAAATGCAACAAGCTCAACTGCACAGAGAATGGCGGTTATTCTGAGTCCTCTGCGGTAGGGTTGCTTCGATCTGAACGAGAGTATCAGACAAACTATCAGTGCCGCAAGGGGAATTGCTCCGAAGAACAGAGAAAGGATAACTGCCGAGAAGCCGATCATAAAGTCGTTGCCGTCAAATTCGGGATAGAATTCGATATCTTCCTCAAATATCGACTTATCGAGCTGCCAAAGCATAGCATATTCGCCGTCGTCCGAGTTGAAATCGTAATAGTAGTAGTTTCCGTCGTTGTCGAAAAGGATGTCACCCGAATAGGTCGAAAAATATCCGTCGGCGCTTACGGTGTTGACGGGAGAGTAAAATTCGTAGAAATAGACCTCGTATGATTTGACTTTTATGGGGTTTTTGAAGATATCTGCACGTTTGATATAAACGTCCTCGTAGTTTTCGTAATCAAAGAAGGTGTATTCCGCGCCTCCCTTGACTAAAAATTCCTCGTAGTCGTCGATATAGTCGACGTTGATGTAGTAGTCTTCCAGATATCCACCCTTTTCGAAGGAAATGCTAATGTGCACATAGACGTCCTCGCAGGCGTATGCCGAGATCGAGGAGATCTCTGCTTTTTGCTCATCACTCAGAGCAAAATCGGAATCGGAGATAAAGGTTTCGTTTCGGTCACCGCCGATCGTCTCGGGAAAATAAACGTAATCGTTTCCGTTGTAGGTCACGCTGTTGTAATCCTCGCTGATAACGATCTTGCCGCCGTCAGCCGACGGAATTGTGACCAAAAGGGAAGAAATAAGTGCGAGAGCCAATACGAATAATAATATTTTTCTTGTTTTCATTGCATTCTACCTCCCTTATGCCAGATTGAGCTTCTTGTCGAGCAGATAGTACTCGAGAAGATACAGAGCAACGCAGAGCGCCGCAACAAACGCGAGAAGAACGAGCAGAATCAGAGCGACAGCGCCCATCATCGCGGTTTCGGGGATGCTTGCAAACGTACCGCCGATGAACATCAATCCAAAAATATATATCAACTGCGCAGCAAAGGACACGGCGGTGTATGCTCCGTAATATATGCCTATTGCGGCTATCACCTTGGCTTTTTTCACGATGATCGAAGCCAAAGTTATGCATATATACAGAAGAAGTATCGACGAAAGGCTTATAAAGACGGTGATCAGCGCTATTTCTATGATGTAAATGATCGCATACGCGCCCATAGCCTGTGCCGTCTCGCCGAAAAACCAGCCGATCGCACTCCAGAATTCCGAATTAAAGAAATCGGGTGTGCCGATCGCAAATATCATAATCACGTCGACGATGAGCACAAGGATCGTCGCAAGAGAAGCGGCAACCGTTACGATAAGCTTGGAATTGAGCAGCTGACTGCGTTTGACGGGGAGTGTAAAGGTGAGATATCCCTCATCGGTAAAGAAGTTTTTGTAAAAGCGCACGAATATAAGTATCTCGGTGACTATTAAAAATGCCGACAGACCGATAACCGTTGCCACGATGCCAAGCACCGCGATCATTATCATAATTACGTTCGGCTCAGCGTCGATAAGGTTTGTGAGTGCGTACAGACACATTCCTCCGACAAGTGAAAGACCGACCGACGAGATAGCCAATATCCACCAATATTTGAATATCGCGCGAAGATCGTATTTAAGTAACTTTTTAAGCATTTCTGAACACCTCCCTGAAAAGCTGGTCGAGGGACTTGCCCGTGTTAATTCTCGTTTCCTCCGCAGAGCCCGATGCGACGATACGACCGCCGTAAGCGAGGAAAACGAAATCGTCGAGCACCTGCTCAACGTCGGTTATGAGGTGAGTAGTGATTATAATGGTAGCCTCGCTGTCGTAGTTGTTGACGATCGTGCTGAGAATGTACTCTCGTGCCGCAGGGTCAACGCCCGCTATCGGCTCATCAAG
>CAZQLJ010000085.1:4990-7609 GCA_964594085.1 uncultured Clostridium sp. | reverse complement strand
AGTTTTTGCTACGCAAAACTCGCCGTCGAGCCATACAAGTGAAAATGGGAGGTTGCCGGGTGCCTTCTTTGTTTGGTGAGTCAATTTGGTAAGGAGAAATCCGACGCCAAATCCGCTTGCGGATTTGTGCAAAGGTTCTGAGTCTTACGTAAATCGCTAGGCGATTTACTTACCGAGTTTTTGCTACGCAAAACTCGCCGTCGAGCCATACAAGTGAAAATGGGAGGTTGTCGGGTGTCTCTTTTGTTTTGGTGAGTCAACAGGGTGACGAAGAATCCAAAGTATCAAGAAAAGTAATTACGAGCAACCGTACGACAAAAAGATTCCCCGCCTGCAAGCGGGGAAATCTTTTTTACTGTTTCAAAACGGGATATTTGCCGTTTTCGACGTCAAGCTCCGAGAAGTCCCATACGTCCTCGCTCCAGCCGAGCGTTTCGGTGTAGAATTCCTTGGAGAATAATTGTTCAAGAGAGCATTGCGCAACCTCCGAATAATAAGAGTCGGACGGATACCGAATATCAGTATAACAATTCCATACGCTTATACCGTCTGATTTTCCCTTAATAATTCCTCCGCAAGCATCTCCTGTGATCTTTCCTACGTTTACACAACCTTCTATGCTTACTTCAAGACCGGTCGAGCCGCCAAAATAAGAGATTCCACCCGTATCATATCCGCTTATGCTTCCTATATTTATGCAATTTCTTATATACAGCTTACCGCTACCCGATCGATAACCGACTATACCGCATCCGAAGGAAATGCTTCCGTAGTTTATACAATCCTCTATGGTGCCGCCCCCACCGCCACCAACGATTCCTCCGGCACGTGCCTTCAATGTTTCGTCTTGTACAATATCACCGTGATTTGCACAGAGCTTTACTTCACCGGATACACCGCAAATTCCACCAACAAAGGCTTGGGTTCCGACCGATGTACCGATTGATTGCACGTAAATATTACCGTAATTTGAGCAATCAAAGGCTGTTCCGCTTCCTACTATTCCTCCAAAATAACCGAGTCCGTAACCACGGTAAACTGTAATTTTGCCGTGATTTTCGCAAGAGAAAGCTTTTCCTTCTCCTATGATTCCGCCAACGTATGTAGCTTGGGCATCAATAGTACCATAGCTTATACAATCGATCATTCTGCAACCGTTTCCGCATATTCCGCCAACGTAACCGCCTCCATAGTGCCTATCGGTATCAAAACCTACACATTTGATGATGCTTGACTCATCTAACGTACAGTTGCGAATGACAGGGAACTCTCCCGTTTCGCATTTTCCAACCAAGCCTCCGACACTGTACCATTTTTCATTTTCGGCTTCGGTAGAGGTTATCATATAGAGCAGATTTTCAAGCTTTACGTTCTCTATAACACCCCGAACGAAATTCTTAAATATTCCCGCATCGGTATTTGATGCTACCATGGATGCGTTTTTAATGGAATATCCGTTTCCGTTGAAAACTCCGCTGAACTTTTCTATGCCGCCCCATGTACTGGTGCCCGACAGATCAATATCGCAGGTCATCTCGTAATAATACCCCGATTCAATAGCCATAAGATCTTCGGCGGTAGATATGTATCTTATTTCATTCGTTGCAAGCTTATAATACTGAATAGGATCAAAATATTCACAATCATTTTTGTTCGTGGAATCTACGGTCAAGCTGCTCAAATATTCGTTTCCAAAGGTAAGGGACACACTGTGTATAACGGCAGAACAGTTTTCGGACACATTTATGGGGATATAAAAACGGTCATCATCAATTACGATTATTTTAGAAAGATCAACCTCGCCCTCAAAGATGTCGGTATCATTGTCAAAAGAACAGCCAAAAGCCAAAAGATTAATTTTCTTAATATCGTACCCTGTAGGGTTATCTACTGTAAAGAGCAGATACACCTCGTCGTCGGGCATGCCCCAATATACGGTCTCCAGGTCTTTGTTCACAAATGCTGTCGAGATGAGCTTGACTTTTCCGTTAATAAATACTTTGTCAGAGCAAGGATCCTCAAGAGGCAATTTATAATTTACGCCGTCCAATTTAATATTTACACACTCAACGAAAAGCTCAGTCTCTCCTCCGTCAAACTGACCGTCGTTGGTTATTTCCACGAATACGTTGGTCTCACTTAAGATAGATGAGACATTATATGTCTTTCCGTTCACTACTAGTGAGATTATCTCAGCACTTAATGGGTTATCAAGTATTGTCTGTAAATATATTGTGTCGCCCTCAATAATTCCACCGGTATTCCTCACTGTAACTGTATTTACTTTGAGATAAGGTTGGGTCTTTATGGTATATTCTGTTATTTCTGTCTGTGTGCCCAATCCGTCATTAAGATCAAAGGAAAAGGTTATCTTAACCGTATAATCTGTATAATAATCAAGCTCCTTGAAATCGACCTTATTGCCTTCAATTTTACTTAAAAGCTCATCCTTATGATAAAATTCCGCCTTGTATTCTTTCAATGTTCCGTCGGAATCAGTAATACTGTATTGACCTGAAACGGTATATTGAGTGCTTACCATATTTGAAAAGCTGACCGTCGGGATCGCCTTCGCCTCGGTCGTGATAGCAAGCTCCTTTGCGATAGTCTGCTCGCCGA
>CAZQLJ010000085.1:0-4890 GCA_964594085.1 uncultured Clostridium sp. | reverse complement strand
TCGGTCTCTCCAAGGTTTTCGTAGGTCAGAACGAGCTTGTACGTGTTGTTTGACAAAAGCTCGGTGGCGCTGAAGGTGCTTTGGGTGATATCTCCGCTTACGTCAAATTCCTGTACCTTTTCTTCTCCGTGATACAGAGCCATGGACGAAAGCGCCTTGCTCTCAAAGACTTCGTTGAATATGACGCCAAAATTGATGCTCGTCTGATCTATTTCCACGCCGCCTATAGCGACAACGCTTTGAGTCGTGAATTCATTTTCAAGCATCACGTGCGCCGCCATTCCGTTGCCGTCAAGCGAATCGTAATATGCAACTATGCCGTAGCGATACGAGGTGTAGGTATCGAGTCCGTCGAAGGTTATCTCGGTTTCTTCTGCGGTCAGCTCCTTGTATGCTATTATATTATCTTCGCCGAAAAGGATCGCGTAAGCCTTGCCGCCCGATCTGCTTATAAGCTCGTATTCGTCGGAAAGGGTTGCGGTAAAGCTTATATCGTTTATACCAATAAGCTCGTTGGTTATACTTGCCTTTGGCTGTATTCCCTCGGAGTAAACTCCTACCTTTACGGTACGGTCGCCTTCCATAATAACGTCCTTTATCTCGGTGCCGTCGACGTATTTTATAGCGTCTATGGTGTATTCGACCACGCCTGCTACGTCACCGACGTTGACCTTGAGGACGATGTTTTCCATATCGGAGCCTTCCTCAAACATATACGAGGAGTACATCTTGCCGTTCAGCATAAAGGAAAGGATAACGAAGTTGTCGGGGTTGGATATATGTATATTGATGTAGATATCCTGACCCGGATCTGCGTAATACATCTCTTGCTCGGGGACGGTCAGGCTTATGGTGGGATCGTCCTCGACTATGTCGCGAATCGGCTTTTTGTCGTGTCCGTAGTGGTTGCCGTTGTTATCTTTACTCGTCAGCATATCGATGCTATACGACGGAGCTTGCGCGCTGGGGGATCCGTCGAAGTTTTCGAGCACCGTCATTCCCTCGTACACGGGCACTTGCTTGGAAAACAGCAAAAGCAGAATGGGAACAAGTGCAGCTATCAATATTGCCGCTGCCGCGCCCGACGGGATTATCCATTTGGGAAAGCGGCGGCGCTTTTGTGTCATAAGCTTATATCTTTTTTCGGATTGCTTGTCGATTATCTCGTCCTTGATGCTCGAAAGGAGGTCGAGCTTTAATTCATCCTTTTTATTCATATAGAATAGCCCTCCTTTTCAAGATGCTCCTTCAATCCGCGTCTTATCTCTGCAAGATCTCGGAATATCGTGTTCTTGCTCAGCTTCAGCATATCGGCAATTTTTATTACGGGGTCGGAGTAATAATATCTGCAAACGAAAATGAAAAGCTGTCTGTCGGTCAGGGTGTCAAGATAGGCGTTGAATATCTCGCTTAATTTGTTGAGGTGGTATTTTTCGTCCTCGCCGAGCTCGAATGCTATACATTCGTCAAGCTCCTCCAAGGACATAGTCATTTCGGATGGAATTCGCTTGGAGGCAGACGCCTTTCTCACCCTTTCCAAAGCGATATTTCTCATTATTTTTGATATGAATGCTTGGAACAGTCGGGGACGGTGAGGCGGGATGCTGTTCCAGGTGCCGAGATACGTGTCGTTCAAGCACTCCTCGGAGTCAAGATCGTCGTTGAGGATGTTTTGTGCTATCGTGTACAGATACCTTCCGTATTTGACGTCGGTTGCGTTGATAGCGGTTCCGTTTCGCTCCCAATAGAGCGAAACTATTTCCTCATCCGACAGGATCTTTTCGTTGTTGCTTTGCTGATGGTTCATATTGAAAATCCTTTCCGTGTTTTTTCGTGTTTTTAATATCCCACTATATATATAAGTTGCAAAAAAACGGAAAAAGCACCATTGACGCCTAAAATGAGGTGTTTTATCCTACATTATTTATATTGTAGCACATTTTTGTGCGGTTTTCAAGACTTTTACATCGGGAGGAGGGAAGTGGGAGTATTTTGCCGATCGGCATTGACAATTTCGGTAGAAAGTGTTATAATAAATCTACATTACAAATTCAGGAGGACAACATGGCTTTTTTCGGAAACAATCACAGCACGCCGAGCTCAAATTCGCAAATCCTTGCTAACCGCTACAACGGTGCGAGATATGACGTGCTCGCTATTGCGATATTCACTTTTATCAATCTTCTTTTGCTGGTAGGAGGAGGCGACGTATATTTTGTCTTTTCCGCTTCGATACCCTACGGAATGGCAAGCCTTGTAAGATATATGTGCGGTCTTTATCCCGAGGAGCTTTACGAGGGTGGATACGCCGCGTACGAGTTCTTTGATCCTGCTATCTTTTACATAGTTCTCGCCATTGCGGTTGTTATTACTCTTTTTTACGTTGTGTTCTTTATCTTTTCGAGCAAGAACAGAGTCGGTTGGCTGATCGCCGCGCTTGCGTTCTTCTCGGTCGATACGCTCTTTATGCTCTGGTATTACGGCTTGGCGATCGAGATGCTTATGGACGTGGTCTTCCACGCGATAGTTATCGTGATTCTCGCTATGGGAGTTCACGCTCACTACAAGATGAAGAGGCTTGCGGCACAGGCGCCCGAGCTCGTCGTAGAGAGCGACGGACAGACCGAGCAGTTTGATACTGCTGAGTTCGACCGCCCCGATTCGCAGATCTTGAGGACTGCGGATACTTCGGTCAAGAGCAGAGTTTTGCTTGAGCTCAAGGCGTTTGACCACGTTATCGTATATCGCAGAGTCAAAACTGTAAACGAGCTGGTGATCGACGGTTACGTGTACGACGAATACGTGGCGAGAATGGAAATGCCTCACGTGCTCACGGCTAATATTGACGGTCACGCGATCGCTGTCGGCTACAACGGAAGCGTAAGCTATGCGACTATTGACGGTCAGCAGGCGGCGACGAAGGTCAGATGGTATTGATTTTCTGATAGAAAAAGCACTTGTGCATCGCACAAGTGCTTTTTCTATCAGAATAAACATCCTCCTTGTTTTTACGGAGAGATATTTATTGATAATATGCTATAAAAATTATTGTTTTTCGTGAGTTTTCGTAATGGGCTCCTCGGCGGTCGTGGTTTCATTTCCAGCCATTTCGTTCTTTACTACGACCTCACCCTCCATATAATCGGAATCGATATAAACGTAAGCCTCACCTGTGTAGTAAGTACCGTCATAGTTTATTTTGTACCAACCGGTAGTCTCGTTAACTGCGATGACCTCGATCGTGTCACCCGCAACGAGAGTTCCAACAGCATCGTTGTTGGTGCTGGGAGCGATACGTACGTTGAAGGGAGCTGAAAGGGTAACAGTTCCCGTAGCGGCAACAAATCCCTCAAACATGGATTCCCAAACTACACAAGCTGTCTTTAAGTAGTATGTTTCATCGTTGTAGACTACCTTGCTCCAACCGTCGTTGCTTACTGCGACTCTTTCGAGCTCGGTTCCGTTTTCAACGCTCGTAGCGATAGCAGAATCATTCATACTGGGAGAAGTACGCAGATTAGCCGCGGTGCTCCCAACGAGAACGCATACAGTGTCGTTGCACTCCTCAAAATTATCCACAACAGCTTGGGACTGAGATTCAGTTGTCTGCTCGTTGTCATCTTCCTCTTTCGTTGTGTCCTCTGTGGTGGGAGTTGATACCTCGAAGGGCTTGGCAATCGCGAGCATCGCGGCTTCGATAGCCAGCTCCTGCTCTGCGGTTGTGAATCCACTCGGGCCATAGGTCACGTTTTCTATCGAGATCCCCGTCAGAGTCTGCGCGAAGGTCAATGCGGCGATGTAACGGCCAAGGTTGCTCAAATGGAAACCGTCTCGGGTCAGCGTGTCTCCGATCCAGCCTGCACGGGCATTCTGTATCGCGGTGCCACAAGGCACTATCGTTTCGATGGCAGGCTCGGTCGCGATCTTTTCCTGAACCGTCGAGATTATGCGCTTGTACATAGTCATCTGGTCACTGTTATAAATGGGGAAGGAGCCGTGGGTCGAGTCTTGTTGATATGCCCAGGTCATATGCCAGACCAATCGCGCACCGGGGCACCAGGATTCGATCGTGGTGATGAGCGCGGAGAGGCGGCGGTAGGTGCTCTCAACTCCGCTGTCGTGGCTCGCTTGCTGTAGGGAAATGAAATCCCAATTTTCGCTTTCGATTATGTCGGACATAATGTAGCCGTTGCCCTCCGACCAAACACCCGTGGTGTTTTCTCTGTATATGTACGCGGCGTCGTCCGATTTGGCGTTGTTATAGTGCATAGATATCGAGCAACCGCCGATAGCGAGGTTGCCGAGCTTGATGTTTTCGATTCCGAGGTCGGACAAAACTCCGTACAGATACTCCATCGCATCTACGGAAAAGCTGTTTCCGATGCAGAGTATCTTCAAAACGCCGTCTTCGTCCCAATTCTGTTTAAGATCCTCGGGTTCGGTGGTCGTTTCTTCGAGGGTTGTTTTTTCTTCCGTCGTTTCTTCGGTTGTGATCGCTTCAGTTGTTGTTTCCTCGACGGCGGTCGTTATGGTATCGGTGGTTTCTGTGTCGTTATTCGGCTGATCGCAGGCGAAAAGCGACAGCGCAACCAGAACTACGAGGGTGAGTGAGATCATTCTCTTCATTATTTATATACCTCCTGATTATTATGCGTTGTGAAAGTGCGTACACATATATTATATATCAAGTGAAGGGAAAAGTAAAGGCGATTTGAGATTTTTGATATGTGTTTGTGCAAAGTGCAAAAAACTCGGAAGCTTTATTTGTGCATAAAATGCAAAGCTGACAAAAAGCAGAAAAATCGAAAAAACTTTCAAAAAACCACTTGACAAAAACGAAAGAAAGTGATAGAATAGTGAAGCTGTCGCGAAAACGACGGCAGGGATATT
>CAZQLJ010000084.1:0-7651 GCA_964594085.1 uncultured Clostridium sp. | reverse complement strand
CCGAAAAAAATTCGCTCCGTACGACGAAAATGCGTCTAAAGATCAAGGCGGAAGCACGATCTTTATGTCAAACAATTTCAGGTGCGACGAAAACGTGGTGAAGTTTACAAATCTCGTTTGCGCTAAGATCTTTTCCGCGTTCTCGGAAAGCATCGGATACACAAGCGACGACGATCTCATATTCTCAAAGGAAAAGCCTTTTGAGGACTACCAAAGTCCCAAGGTCACCGTCAATCTCATTCAGCCTACACAAGCTGAAGACGAGGACGACGAGGACGTCTCTGCGGCTCCAACAAGCAATCTTTACGATGAGGCAATAGTTGTGGCTAACGAGATAGCGAGACTCATCAGAGAGGGCAAAAAGGCGGACAACACTCCAATTCATGCCTCTGATATAGCCGTGCTTGTTCGAAGCCACTCTCACGCGAAGCCTCTTATCGCAAACCTCAACAAGCTGAACGTGAAATGCTCGACATCATCAAAGAGCGCGCTTTTTGACGGAGAGGAAATGAGGCTCCTGGTCGATCTTCTCTCGGTCATCGACAACCCGAGGCGTGACGTGCCGTTATGCCACGTTATAACAGCGGCGCTTGGAGAGTCGGACGCGCTGTTCTCTCTTGAAGAGGTAGTTATTATTCGTCGTCACGCGCCCTCATCAAAGTCGTTATTCGACGCTATTCTTGACTACGTTGGAGAAGACGTTGACTCGTCGATTGCAAAGAAATGCCGTGAGTTTGCTTGCGACATTCAAAGACTACGCGAGATCTCGTCGAAGCTTTCTGCAGACAAGCTGCTCCGCGTGATCGGCAATCACGAAAAGTATCAATCGGCGTGCACGGGCGAGGCATACACCTATCTTTACGATTGTGCTTGCAAATACGTGAAGACATCCTGGAACGGTCTTTACGCTTTCCTTTCGTATTTTAAAAAGCTTATTGAAAAAGGTGAATCGGGTGCAGAGCCTGCAAAATCCGATCCTGACAGTGTCACGATAATGTCGATACATCAATCAAAGGGATTGGAATTCAACACCTGCTTCTTATTCGGTCTGGCAAAGCAATTCAGCGCAGAGGATTCAAAATCTCCGCTATTGTTTACGAAAGAGCTTGGCCTCTCGCCAAAGCTTCCGCCAAGCGAGGACGAAAACAGCGATCGACTCGACGCTATACGCGTGCGATACAGGAACAATCTGCTCTTCCAATCCGCAAACAAGCTGATCAAGCGCAAGCAGCTTGAGGAGGAGGCAAGAATTTTCTACGTAGCGCTGACGCGTGCAAGAGAAAGGCTTTATCTCAGCGCAACTCTCAACAAGCCGATCCCCGAATATTTTTCCGAGATAGACGGCAATGCCGACAAGGCTTACGGCATTAAGGTCTCTAAAAATTACATTCGTCAGACTCTGCTTGCTCTATCCGAATACTCTGACAGCGACAAAGACGGGATTTTTGAGATCAAGTCCTTTGACAAGGGCAAGAATACTCTCGTCTCTCCGTTTGGAAGATCGGCTTCTCTCTCCGCTTCCGCAATTGCGGACGAAAGCTCCAAGGAGCTTGCTATACTGCTCTCTCAAAAGAACGCGCTAAGCGACGAGGACAAACTGCTCTCTATGATACCCGCCAAGGTTGCGGCATCCAAGGTCTCTCCCTCGATGCTTGACGACAGCGTTTTCATTCCCATTCCCACGGGTGAAGCGTTTGCAATCGGCGAGGACGATCCGAACGAGCAAAATCGGGACAACGCTATTCAGATAAAGCGCAGAATTGAGCTGATGCGCTCACAGCAGGCCAGCTTTGACGATCTGCTTGAGGTGAACAAAAAACCGACTGCCGCCGAACGCGGTACGGCGACGCATCTATTCTTACAGTACTGCGACTATAAAAATGCGGCAGAAAACGGTATTGATGCCGAGATCGAGCGCTTGCGCGAGAAGCGTTTTATAAGCGATCGCACAGCGCAGATAATCAATCGCAAGCATCTTTCGGGATTTTTCGAAAGCGAGCTGTTCGGGTTTATAAAGAACGCAAAGCATATACACCGAGAGTTCCATTTCCGTATGTTCCGCCCTGCCTCCGACTTTACAAAGGACGAGCGCATCAAGGAGCTGGTTTCGGATAAAAAGATCTTCGTTCAGGGCTCTATCGATCTTATTATTGAGAGTGAAAACGGAGAATTGATCCTTTGCGACTACAAGACCGACAGGATAACGCCCGAGCAAAAGGCTGATCCTACTCTCCTTGTCGAAAGCATGAGAGAAAAGCACGGTTATCAGCTTGGAGAATATCGATATGCGGTTGAAAGGATATTTGGAAAAACACCGTCGAAAGTGTTTATCTATTCGGTTCCAATAGGAAAGATAGTTGAGCTGTGACAGTTTGCGTAAACAAACAGCCATCGCCTCATTTGAGGCGATGGCTGTTTTTAGTGGCATTGGTCGCCGCAGAAGGTCGCCACCGTCGGTTTTATTCCGTCGGGATTGAGACCGTAGGTCGCCGAGTGACCGAGTGACGCTTCGATTCGCAAAAGTCGATTATACTTTGCCACTCGGTCACTTCGGCAGGGCGCACCCGATTTTATGAAGGGTGCGCCAAGCCCGACGGCGAGGTCTGCAATGGTCGTATCCTCGGTCTCGCCCGAACGGTGAGACAGAATATATGAATAGCCCGCGGATGCTGCTATATTAGTCACGCCGATGACCTCGGACAAGCTTCCTATCTGATTGGGCTTTACTAAGATCGCGTTTGCCGCGCCAACCTCGATTCCCTGCTGTAATCTTGACGGTGCGGTAACGAAAAGGTCATCTCCAACGAGCATTACGCGGTCGCCGAGCCTTTCCGTGATAATGCGCCAGCCGTCAAAATCACGCTGATCGAGTGGATCCTCTATAGAAATAATAGGATATTCGTTCACGAGCTTCTGATAATAATCTATCAGATCTTCTCTGCTCATTTCCTTATTGCGCTTGGGGAGCTTATAGGTCTTTGTTTCCTCATCATACCATTCGCTTGACGCTACGTCGAGAGCAAGCTTTACTTTATCGGTATCATAGCCTGCCGCCTTTATTGCCGCGCAGAGATATTCGAGCGCCTGTTCGTCAGACTCAAGGCTTGGAGCAAACCCGCCCTCGTCCCCGACGGCAGTGGAGAGCTTTTTCTCCTTTAATATCTTGCCAAGAGCGTGATATATCTCGCTTCCCATTCGCAGAGCGTCGGCAAACGATGGCGCGCCCGTGGGAACTATCATAAACTCTTGTATCTCGACGTTGTTGGACGCGTGCGCTCCCCCGTTGAGTACGTTCATCATCGGGATAGGTAATCTTGAGGCTCTCGCGCCTCCTATCCAACGAAACAGCGGAACTCCGTGCGCATTGGCGCAGGCTCTTGAAGCCGCGAGCGAGACTGCCAAGATTGCATTAGCGCCAAGCTTGGATTTATTATCCGTGCCGTCGAGTTCTATCATTAATCGATCTATCGTGGACTGCTCCGAGGCATATACTCCGACAAGCTCGGGGGAGATCAGGCGGCAGATATTATGCACCGCCTCAAGCACTCCCTTGCCTCCGTATCTGCGGCTATCCTGATCTCGTTTCTCACACGCCTCATATATTCCCGTGGACGCGCCTGACGGAACGCTTGCAACTCCTATCGTCCCGTCGGACAAGACTACGGTCGCTTCAACTGTGGGGTTGCCTCGGGAATCGAGTATTTCTCTTCCCGTACATTTTACGATCTGCGGTTTTATCATATTTATATCCAACCTTTCTTATTTATATATTTGTATTATTTTACGGTTGGGGATAAATTATGCGAAAAAAGGAAACGTCCCCGTTCTTAATTTTGGAAACGGAGACGTTTTTTAAGATTTTAAATATTCATCGTTTTAAAAAATTCACTCTTGATCTCGGCTACAAACTCTACCGAACCAAAGCAGAAGATCAATTTTTCGCTCTTGCCAAGCTCTACAAGCTCTTTTGCCGCTTCCTTGGGTGTTTTGCAAGCGGTCACATTGTCTGCGGGTAATTCTTCCTGCGCTTCGCATCCCACGAGCACGATGTTATTCAACTTTCTGCCTGAAAATGCGGAGATAAGACTTGATAGGCTTGTTTTCTCCTCGGGGGATACTACTATCGAAAAACTCTCGGGTGTTTTCCATAGCTCGTCTGCGGTCTTAAGCATCGGGATCAATTCTTCCCTCACTCTTGCCGAATCGGTCACTATTATTGGTGACGCGGAGATCATCTCGAAGCATCTTGTATCCGAGGCAGATGAAAGTCCGTTGAAAATGCCGTTCCACGGCATTTTGACTCCTCCGCGGCGCAAGGCAAGAGACGCTTCAACAACGGTCATAGCGCAATCTCTTAAAACGTGCGACGGACTGCGCAGAGCATAGCCCTCCTTGCCACCGTAGTTGAAGGTCAATTTGCGGGGAGAGATGTCGGTAGGCTCAAACTGTGCTTTCGCAGGAATATAGAGTCTTACTCCACTTATAGCACACGCCTGCGAGATCTTATTATACACGTCGCTTCGCTGATTGCCACTCACAACCTCGCGAGTGCCTCGGCGGATAACGTCGCACATAGTCTTTATCTTATCGGCTGCTCCACTGCCCTCATAGACGGTAGGAACAACGATGAGATCGTACGGTGCACATATTGCGTCGAGCGTCATACCATCTTTTGAAAGTCCCTCTAAAATAACGTACTCACATGCCTCAAGCTTGCACATCAGAAGTCCGAGAGCCAAAACCATTTCTTCTCTCGTATACATATCGTCGGGATCGTTTTTCGCTACGCTTTTGAGTGCGGTGACCGATTTATTGTAGGTCTCGATACCTGCTATCTCGCCGTTCAGAAGAATTGAGCTTCTCGAATCGAAATCGCAGCAGCTCATAATACGTCCGACGCTATGCTCCGAGCTTTTGATGATATTCTCGAGCAAAACGGCACACGCATGGCCTGCACCTCCGTCGGGAACACAAATATATCTCGTGCCGGCGTTTATTCTGCCGAGCCGCTTGCAGAGATCTGCTATTCTTTTTTGGGAAATATCGGTGGGGGTTTTTGCGGGAGGAAAGCTATTCATATATTTCAGAGAATTTGAATATTTCATCTCGGCACTTCCTTTAAAATCATTGCACTGTCGGCTTTTACTGTCATTTCGTCGTTATATCTCTCGCCGCTTATCAGGTCGATATAGGTTGAGCCCTCGGGAATCTCGAATATAAAATCAGACCCTCTGTTTGCGACGGTTATTACGCGGCTATCCTCTTTTTCGCGGACGTATACGATCGCGCCGTTTTCGTGACTGACGACGTAAAATCTTCCACCGTCGAGTGCGCTTTCTTGCTTTCTTATCTCTCCGAGCTTGCGGTAATAATCAAGCAGCTCTTTGCGGTGTGACTCATTCATTTTATGCCACGGAAAAGGCATACGGCAGAAGGGATCGCCGTACCCTTCCATACCTATCTCGTCACCGTAGTATACCGACGGAATACCGTATACGGTGAACTGAAGCGCGGCGGCTATCTTAAGCATATCTACTCCGTGCCTCAGCTGGTCGCGGGATAATTTTTTGGTAGATTTCGCTCTATTATCGAGGAATTCGTCGTCCTCGTCTCTGCCGAGCACCGTTAATATACGGTCTGTATCGTGAGTGCCGATAATATTCATCAGCTTATGTGAAACGCAGGGCGGGTACGAGGAATATATCTCGATAAGCGTATTGTAAAGCGTTTCTTCGTCTCCCCATTGGCAAAAGGAGATTATCGCGTTTTTTACGGGATAGTTCATAACACTATCGAGCTGACTGCCTCTGAAATAGCGCCTTCTTTTCCCATAAGCGACCTTATCGGCGGCATTTTCCCATACCTCGCCGATAATTACCGCCTCCGAATTGCTTGCGCTCTTTGCGCTGACTCTCAATTCGTCAAGAAACTTGTCGGAAAGCTCGTCCGCTACGTCGAGTCGCCAGCCTGCGATGCCTCGGTCTATATATTTTTGGATTATTCCGCCTTCTCCCGTAAAATATCGGCGGCAATCCTCGTTTTCGTGATTAAGCTTGGGCAATATCTCTATTCCCCACCAAGATTCGTATTCATTGGGGTAATTTCTGAAATTATACCAATTACGCTTTGGCGAGTTGGGGTCGTTATACGCGCCTGTGTCGCCATATTTTTTATAGCGGTTGAAATACACGCTATCGTCGCCCGTATGATTGAAAACTCCGTCGAGAATGATACCGATGCCCTTCTCCTTTGCTTTTGCGACAAGGTTATCGAACGCTTCGTCTCCACCGAACATCTCATCAACGTGCTCGTAATTCGCGGTGTCGTATTTATGATTGGAATATGCCTCGAATATTGGGCAGAGATATATGTAGGTCACTCCGAGTGAGCAAAGATAGTCGAGCTTTTCGGCAACTCCCCACAAATTTCCTCCAAAGAACATATTGTTCTTCAGGGGCTGACCTGCATACTCCTGATATTGAGGGATACCCTTCTCCCAATCCTCATTAAGCACTGCGTCCTCGCGAACCTTTATGCTTTTTGCTTCGTCGCTCTCTCCGCGGAAAAATCTGTCGGTGAAGATCTGATACATCACTCCCTTGCCGAAGCTATTGGGAGTCTCAAAATCCTTTTGGTACACAAGCATACGGAAGCGCGAGCCCGCCTTTTCGTTAAGCTCGAAATCAAGGTTGTTGTACGTATCGGTAAAAAGCGTATTCAAGCCGCGAAGGAACAGAAATTCGTAATAGAACAGTCCTTGGTCTTCGCCACGACAGAGCTCTGCGGTGTCAAGCGTACAGCAATAAACGTCCTCTCTGTTGTCGGAACGGCAAAAATCCAATGGGATATCAACGTCACATTCACCGTCCTTACAGATGCGCAATACCACTCCCGATGCGCCAAAGCGGTGGGAAACGGTCACCTCTATATCTATAATATCTCCGTACGGAAAAGCGCCGAGACACGAAACGTCCTCGGCATTTATAAATTTACGTATCTGCACGGTACCCGTGCTCTCTGCTTGTTGATAAAATTTTGGGAGCATCTTTTTTCTTTCCACGGTCTGCTTTATTTTTGCCGTTCCCGAGGTAACGCACAGCGCCACCTCGGGAACGGGATAGAAAACAAACCGATATTTATTAAATTTATAGTCTTTTGGGCGGTCAGTTTACGGGCTTGAGATCCCAGAACTTTTCTGCATATTCCTTGATAGAACGGTCTGCAGCGAAGAAGCCTGCCGCGCTGGTATTGAGAAGCGACATTCTCGTCCACTTTTCTCTGTCGTCGTATGCCTTGAGCATTTCGTCGTGAGTCATACGGTAGGACTCGAAGTCGGCAAGACACATATAGGGGTCTGCTACGCCGTGACCTGTCAACAGATAGGTCGCGATATCCGCAAAGGACTCGCCTGCAAAGCCGATCGAAAGGAAGTTGATGATTCTACGAAGTCTTGCATTGTTCGAGTAGAACTCTGCAGCGCGGTAGCCGTTAAGCCAAAGCTTTTCGACCTCGTCGCTCTTAAGTCCGAAGATATACATATTTTCCTGACCGACTGCGTCGAGCATTTCGACGTTCGCACCGTCGAGAGTACCGATTGTGATAGCACCGTTGATCATAAGCTTCATACAGCCCGTTCCGCTTGCTTCCTTAC
>CAZQLJ010000083.1:1319-7705 GCA_964594085.1 uncultured Clostridium sp. | reverse complement strand
TTCTCGTCGCGAGTCCCGATTCGACTATGAACTTGTCAAGACGCATTATCTCACCTCCAAAATCATCTCTTTAAATTATACCATACTTTTCTTCATTTGTAAAATAAACTTTTTATGAATTTTGTCAATCACGATAAAAACAGATAAATGCAAAAAGCCCGTCGGGGCTTTTTTACACTAGTTGGGCTTATCGCTGTGATATATTTGTGTTACGTTACCTTCCTCATCCTCTATATACATTTGACAACTTCCCGCACCAACAATTCTTTTCCAAAACGACGAAACAGCATAACAATATTTATTACCTCCATTTGTATATTGTTTTGTTTTCCCCGAGTTTTCCCAATTCAACCACTCACTGTCTATAATGATTTTCATCAGGTCAGAATCTCGGTCGGGGTCGACCTGTTTTGATATTTGATTCATTTCTTGGTCGTAAATATACAACGTATCAATTTTTGATGCAAAAACGTAAAGGCATTCATCTATGTACTCTACATAAATACTTCCACCACCATTTGTATAAAGATGTTGCCCAAATATTTTCTCTCCGGCGCTATTGAACGTTTGGATGACAAATCCGGAATCTCTATAATATGCTATGGTTACGTTGCCTGTATTATCATCTACACAAGCATCCGTTATCTCTGTATAAGAGTGATAAGTGATTGCCAAAGTAATTACCAATAAAGTAATCACCGCTATGATGATAAAATATTTTATTTTCATTGTGATCCTCATCGTTAAACATCGATTATCAATGCATTATTGGCATTCACACAACCCTATTTCTTCTCTCTCCTGCGAGGA
This sequence comes from uncultured Clostridium sp., assembly GCA_964594085.1. Lineage (GTDB taxonomy): Bacteria > Bacillota > Clostridia > Oscillospirales > CAG-272 > SVTX01. The sequence continues at coordinate 6,895 of CAZQLJ010000083.1, read as the reverse complement.
ATGCCTCGATGTTCAAAGCTATCTCGTCACAGCAGCGGACTCTTGCCTCATACGAGCCCCAAGCCATATGGGGAGTAAAAATAACGTTGTCGCGCCCCGCTATACTTGCATAAGGGTGATCGGTCGGAAAAGGCTCCTTTGAATAAACGTCGACACCTATACCGCCGATTTTTCCATTCAGAACCGCATCTGCTAGGGCGGATTCGTCAATTACTGCACCGCGTGCTACGTTTATAAATATAGCGTCGTTTTTCATCATAGCGATACGCTCGCGGCTTATAAGCCCGCGCGTTCCGTCGTTAAGAGGCGTGTGAACGCTAATAATATCCGATTCCTTGCAAAGCGTGTCGATATCAACGCACTCCTCGCCTTCAATCTCGGTGCGCTTATGTACTATGACTTTGCAACCGAGTGCTTTGGCGACTATGCCGACCTGCTTTCCTATATTGCCGTATCCAACGATTCCCCACGTCTTGCCGTAGATCTCGTGATACACGGGTGTGAGAATATTTGCAACCGTGCCTCTCGAATAAGTACCGTCTGCAACAGAGCGATTATATTCACCCAAATGGCAGATAAGCGAGAGCGCCATTGCCACGGTAAGCTGAGCCACATTTTGCGTGGAATAGCCGACTACGTTGCAAACTGCAATTCCATTTTCCTTGCAGTATTCTGTATCTATGTTGTCGTATCCCGTAGCGGTTACGCAGATCAGCTTTACGCTAGGGCAGGCGGGCAGATTTTGTCTGCCCACCTTAAGCTTGTTAATGATTATAACGTCGCTGTCGGCAACGTGATCTGCAAACTCCTCTTGTGCGGTGCTTTGATACACCGTCAGCTCGCCGTACTTTTTATACAGCGACAAATCGATATCCGCGCCGAGTGTGGACGCGTCAAGAAAAACTATTTTCATATCTTAAACTTCTTCACTTTCAACGATCTTTACGTCTGCGGTCTCACATTCCTCGTCCTCTGCAAATGCCGCTTCGATAGCCGCGTCGATCTCTTCTTCGATGATCTTGTCAGCTTCCTTTTTCTTTTTCCAGAGTATGACTGCGGTCACTGCTGCCGCTGTTGCCGCCGCAATGCCCACAACTATAAGGATTATCTTGAGAACGCTGACCTTTTTTTCTTTAACGATGTACATTTCGTTACCTCCGTTTTATTCTAAATTTAATCAATTTCAAAATACTGTGTCGCGTTATGATAACAGACCTTTTTTATTGTTTCTGCCGCAGTGCACTCGGGACAGATCCCCTTGTCTACCCAATTACCGATCACGTTACATAAGCTTTTTCGGAAAAGCTCGTGCATAATGCCAACGCCGTATCCGCAAGCTCCGCTTTGGACTCCGATAACGCTTCCTATTGCGGTTTTGGCGGCAATATTTGCAATCGTCGTTTCAAGCTCGTCTGTTCCGACCTCCGCTATGCCTCCAATGCCTTGAGCCATCGTCACAGATCTGTTTTGATCGATTCGGCAAAGCTTTTTACATATTCCAGCAACCCAAGCGCAATCAATAGTATTATTCGAGTACAGAATGGTTTTGGGAAGAACGTTGCTTGACGACATATAGCTCAAAATGGCTTCCGTTTCGGAATTGCGGTTAGGAGAGCACTCTATCTGCATTACCCAGTTCCGTTTTAAATATTCAGCACCGAAGAATCGCATCAATTGAGTTTTCCACAATGAAAGCTCTTCCTTGGTGATTTCAGTGCCCTTGCCTGCAAGCGCCTTTTTCAGTATCAGATCTGCGTGGTGCATATCGGGCTTTATAAACGAATGATCCGCATTCATTTTATGATATGCCGACCTGCACCCGACCGCGCCGAATCGGTCCATTAATGTCGCATACGCGTGACAAAAGCTATCGTAATCATAAATATCTACAGAGGCGGCATTGCCGACTTCGGACAAATATGCCGCAATTCCCTTTTGGTTTGCGTCAAAGCACTTTTCGGGAGAAAATACGGGAAGAACCGATAATTCACCGCGCGCTCTTATAGCTTCATAAGGCTCTAAGCTATCAGTGGGAGAGCAAACGACGAAAATAGCCTCCGCACCACTCATTTTTACGTAATCTGATGCACCGAGTCTCTGCTTTGCCAGCCTTTCGGACGTTTCTTTCCATATTGTTTTGCAATTATCGGAATTTATAGTCAGTTTACAGTCAAAAAATCTTTGAAGCTCGACGTGACATGCAATATATTGAGGATTGCCGATCAGCATTGGCATAATACGGCAAAGCTCTCTGAATTTTTCAAAATCCGAAGCGTTTCCCGTGATAAATCGCTCGTCAACACCGCAGACCCTCATAAGCTCCCATTTTTTCGGATCGCCGTATAACCAAAGCTCTATTATATTGGTAAATTTCCTGTTATCCGCGATCGCGGAAACGTCAAGACGGCAACGGAGGTCTGATATGGGCAGATCTGCAGCGTGCTCTCGGTACAGCTTTGCCGCAGTGTGTGTATTCAACAAAAAATCTATATTCGAAACGGATTCCATGCACGTCCTCCTTCGCCTGATATTTCTGCCTTATTTTAGCACATTTTATCCCTGTTTTCAAGTGAAAAATAAATTATTTTTACAAAAGTATATACAAAATGGTAAAAATGTGCTAAAATATATACGTATTAATGTTTCCAGAGGTTGACTATGTTCAGATGCGATTATCATACACATACGTATTTCTCCTTTGACGGCGCTCCCGACTCGTCTCCCGATGCGCTCTGCCTCGCGGCTATCGAGCATGGTGTGACCGATCTTGCCATTACCGATCATTTTGAGTGCAACGGTCACTTCGATCTATCGTGTCCTCCTTATGACGCTGACCGAGCTTATGATGAGATAATTGTTGCCAAAGAAAAATACAAGGGCAAGGTCAATCTGACGTACGGAATCGAGCTCGGTCAGATAAATCAGTATCCGGAGGAGGCAGAAAGGCTACTCAAGGCTCATAAGTATGAGTTTGTGATATCTTCTCTGCATAATCTCCGCGGAGCGCCTGATTTTTGCTTCATCGATTTCAAAAAGATTTTTGATTATACGTCGCCCAATTACGTGGGACACCTTTTTGAGCGTTCCGTTAAGGAAATCTGTGAGTCTATTGACGCGTGTGATAAAATAGACACCGTGGCGCATTTGACTTATATGCACCGTTACTGTGCTCTATCGGGCAATAATTACGATTTTACGAGGCATGCAAGCAAGGTCGAGGAGCTTTACCGCAAAATGATATCGAAGGATATCGCGCTTGAGGTAAACGTTTCTACTTTGTGGAAAGGACTTGGATTTGCAATGCCTGACCGTGAGCTTTTGTCACTTTACCGAGATTGCGGAGGAAAGCTTATAACTGTTGGAACGGATTCTCATTCCCCCGAGCATATAGGCGAATGTATTGACGAGGGCTTTGATCTTTTACGGTCGGTAGGACTTAACAGCATTCTCGTCGTTAGAAACGGCGAAAAAACAATAATAAAAATATAATTTCCGAAAGGATAAAAATAATGGATCTTACGAATTTTAGTCTTCTTTACCCAGATGCAGAATCGAAAAAGGACTACTATACGGGCAAAAACCGCCCCGATATAGATATGTACACTCTCGAAGAACTCGGCATGCTTGAAATATTAGATCTCAAAAGCTCGGATCTGTCGGATTATTTCACCACCTCTCCCGAGGTAATGAAATACAGAAACGAGGTCTTTTCCGACATGATGAATTGCCCCGCGATAGCCCAAACGCTTGGAAAGCTTATGCCCGTTCTGACCGATATTACCGAGCTGCGCCGTCTCGAATCTGACAATAATTCATCTGAGGATTATCTTTCGAGTATCACCGAGATAGAGCTCTACATTTCTTGTATAGAAACTCTTTACGGAGGACTTTCCGCGGTAAAGGGCGAGATCAAGAGCCGAGCTTTCAAGACTCTTGAAGAAAGAATATGCGAGCTTGCAGAGTCTGATTATTATAAGGAGCTTAACCAAAAGCTGAACGAGCTGACAAAGCGTGTACGAGAGATCAAGAGTGTTTCTATCGGAGTCAATCTCGATGCTCAGCTCCGCCCCACTTATGCGGGAGTTTTGTCTATAAATTCCGAGGCATTCAAGTCGGGCGATGCTATTGATAAGATACTCCGACTCAACTTCAAGGATGACGAATACACCTGCATCGCCAACCTTGTTCCCTTCAGCAAAAAGCAGTCTGATAATCAGAGAACGGCGATGTCTATCGCGTTCAATTCGGCTATAAACGACGTATACAGAGCCTCTCTCAAGTCTTGGAAGAAGATAGTTCAGACCTACGTGCTCGAAAACACCGACTTCTTGCTTGGTCTTATGCCCGAGATAGAATTCGTGGTCAAGGGTACGGAAATGCTCAAGCGACTTGAGGCAAAGGGTTGCTGGCTCACCGAGCCCGAGATAGCGCCGATGAGCGAGCGCGTATTCGATGCGGATGATCTTTATAATCCCACGGTCGCACTAAAGCTTCGCGACGGCGATGAGATAGTTCCCAACGACGTGAGATTTAACCAAAATGACGCGATGATCTACGTGCTGACAGGTCCGAACCGCGGTGGTAAATCTGTCATCACCTGCTCTCTCGGTCTTGCGTTGTCCATGATGCAGCTTGGTATGTTTGTTCCCGCTAAAAACGCGCGTATAAGTCCCGCCGACGCGATATATACTCATTTCCCCACAGGTGCAGACGATACCATCGACAAGGGTAGACTTGGCGAGGAGTGCGCACGCCTTGGTGAGATATTCGACAGCGTCACCGAGCACAGTCTGGTTCTGCTTGACGAGTCATTCTCGTCTACGGGTTCGTACGAGGGCTCGTATATCGCATCCGAGGTGCTTTCGGGCATTTCGATGGTTGGTTGCCGCTGCCTTTTCGCAACTCACTTGCATGAGCTTGCCGCAGAAATAGACCGTATCAATTCAGATGCCCTCGCAAACGGAGGTGTCAAGATCGACACGCTTGTAGCGGGAATTGAGGAGGGCAAGCGTTCCTTCAAGATCTTCCGTGCAAAGCCTGATGGAAAGAGCTATGCACGAGATATCGCGCAAAGATATGGCTTGACATACGAAAATATACTCAAAAAGATAGGTAAATAAAAAGATCCCCGATAAGTTGAGGCTTATCGGGGATCTTTTTATTTGCTTTTGTTCTTATTATGTATTGCCCTGTCAATCGCGGATGCTATTGGATAATAGACGGGTACCGTAAGATATATTATCCAAAGCGGATGCCAAATGCCGTAAAGCATTCCGAAAAGGATAAAAAGAAAAGTCACCAAAACCGGATAGTTGAAGCTTGAAAAGCTCTTTCTACGTATGCAATCGGCTACAGAATAATAAACAGGCACAAGCAGGAAGATCGTCCAGCCGATACTCCAACCGCCTTCAACAAAAAATCCAATCAGCAAATATGCGATAACTGCGATAATAGCAAAAGGTACGCTGTTCCAAATATGTGATGCCATAGATGTTTGATTTGAGTCATGATCGTCATCGTCATCGTCATCGTCATCGTTATCATCATCGTTATCATCGTCGTTCTCGCTGTATTCG
>CAZQLJ010000083.1:0-1219 GCA_964594085.1 uncultured Clostridium sp. | reverse complement strand
ATCGTCATCGTCATCGTTATCATCATCGTTATCATCGTCGTTCTCGCTGTATTCGTTGGCTATATCGGAAATAGGAGCTTGATCAGCGATGATGCCATCGTTTGAATCGATGGGTGTATTTATAAGATCGTCTATTTTAACGTTGAAAAATTTTGCGATTGCTATAAGATTTTCGGTGTCGGGATAAGCCTCGTTTCTTTCCCATTTTGATACCGCTTGCCTCGAAACTCCAAGGCTTTCTGCAAATTCATCCTGCGACAGTCCTCTGTTTTTTCTCAAAGAATAAAGATTGTCGCCAAAATAGCTTTGTGTCATGATAAGATATCCTTTCGGTTAAGATTGTCTTAGCAATTATAAAATGAAAGCTGATTTTTGTCGATAAAATCAGCTTTACATCTTCGCAACTTCAGGTTGCATTTAGCGAAATATAGTAATATCAAACCTCTTTGGGCGAAACAAAGGAGTTTGCATCCGAACAATAGCAGTTGTAATTTTCCATAATTATTCCAACTATTTCTTCAGGTGTGCGGCAGGTAGTATCTACGACGAGATTGAAGTTGTTGTGGTCAAAGTAGTCCACTCCGTAGATCTGAATGAATCTTTCCCTCTCCACACTTCCTCTCTTTACAAGGCCCTCACATGCGTCTTCAACCGAATCGTAATGCTCTTCTGCACCGCGCTGATTTTTCATAACGCGGGTAGCGGCCTCCATAGGATCAATGGTAAGAAATATTTTAAACGTATCTTTAGCAAAATGCCATGCCATTCTCGAATCGAATACAAGCTTTTCGTCCTTTTTCTCGATAGAAAGCTTTGTAACCGTACCATCGATCTCTTTATCGAGAGCAGGATCGGATTTAAGTCTTTCGTTAAGCTCAAGCGTGGTGATACCCAAGCGTCTGGCATACTCGCGGTTAATAGTACCCGTGCTGAATATTTCAAATCCGTATTTTTCTTTCAAAATGTTGCAAACCGTGGATTTTCCGCTTCCAAGCTTGCCTGTTATAGACATCAGCATATTTTCCATTCCTTTATTTGTATTTATTAAAAAATAAACCGACTTTTCCGATTTCGACCGAAAAAGTCGGTTTTAAAGTTGCAATAAATTATTTATTGGAAACGAGCACTACCGTGAATTCCGCGCCGTCCTCCACAAGATACTCACTCATCTGCTTGTTAACGAGGTTATCAAGAATAGTCTGCATATCGAGACCAACAC
>CAZQLJ010000082.1:0-7729 GCA_964594085.1 uncultured Clostridium sp. | reverse complement strand
TACCTTGAGCTTTTTGATGCCTCTTGCTTTAAGCTCACGCCTCATAACGCGTGCGAGGGGACAAACGCTCGTGTCGTTGATATCTGCGACCTCAAATAGCTCGGGGTGAGTTTTGTTCCCTGCTCCCATCGCGGAAATTACGGGGATTTTGAGCTTGTATGCGCGTTCAATTATCTCAAGCTTTGCACTGACGGTGTCGACCGCATCGGCGATGTAATCATATCCCGATAAATCGTATTCGTCTGCATTTTCGGGAAGATAGAACACATTGTGCGCGTTCACCTTGCATTCGGGGTTGATGTCGAGCATTCTCTCCTTCATAACCTCTACCTTGGGGCGACCTACAGTTGAGTGAAGCGCAATTATCTGACGGTTTATATTGGAGAGTGACACAACGTCGCGGTCGAAAATGTCTATGCTTCCGACTCCTGTGCGTACAAGCGCCTCGCAGAGATAACCGCCGACTCCGCCGACTCCGAAGATCGCAACTTTGGCATTATTCAGTTTTTCAACCGCGCTCTCGCCGTAAACGTAGGCGGTGCGTGACATTTCTTCCCTGATCGGCATCAAAGTCACCTCCACAAAGTTTTCTTACGAATATTTTAGCATATTTTAAAAAAATAATCAAGTCCATACTTTACAAAAATCAAAAAATAGTGTATAATTATCAGGTACACAACGTTTTTTGAGGTTTTTTCGATGAATGAAGAGCATCTTATTGAAAGAGAAAAATCGAGCGAGCTGATATTTGACGGAAAAGTGCTTCATCTGTATCGCGATGAGGTGATTTTGCCCGACGGTAGCGAGGCCATTCGCGAATATTGCAACCATAACGGCGGCGTTTGCGTTATTCCCGTCACCGACGACGGAGAGGTCATCTGTGTCCGTCAGTATAGATACGCGCATCGCAAATGCACGATAGAAATTCCCGCGGGAAAGCTTGAGGTCGGAGAGAAAGACGATATTCGGGCGGCGGCTCTGCGCGAGCTTAAGGAAGAGACAGGCGCGGAGTGCGACGAGCTTATTTACCTTGGCGAAATGTACCCCTCCCCCGCACTACTCAGCGAGGTCATCTATATGTACTTTGCTCGCGGTCTTAAATTCGGAGAAACTCATCTTGATGACGATGAATTTCTCGAATGCGAGCGTATTCCGCTTGCAAAAATGGTCGATATGGTCTGCTCGGGAGAGATAACCGACGCCAAGACCCAGATCGCCGTTTTGCGAGTTTGGAAAATGATTCAAGAAGAAAAAAATAACATTTGATATACGAAAGGAATTATTACTATGGCAAAAATTATCGGTCCCGGAAGCTGTAACGTAGACCTTACCGGATATGCAAATCACCTTCCCGTTGCGGGAGAGACCGCAGTTGGAGATCTTATTCGCACAAGCCCCGGAGGAAAGGGCTCTAACCAGATGGTAGCGGCTCATATGTCGGGCAGCGAGGCGTTGCTTATCGCCTGCATCGGCGACGATGCGCTTGCTAATTGCCTCCATGATTTTTACGACGAAAAGGGCTTTTGCAAGAAGTACGTCAAGGTCTGCAAGGGCGAAAACACAGGTACAGCGATAATTGAGATCGACAAGGTCGATGCGCAGAACAGAATCCTTATTGTCAGAGGCGCAAACCTCTCTCTTTCCGCAGACGACGTAATGGCGGCAGAGACAGATTTCGCCGATGCAGACGTTGTTCTGACCCAGCTTGAGACCACCGACGAGCCTATTTATGCGGCGGCAAGACTTGCCAAGAAATACAACAAGCCCTTCGTGCTTAACCCTGCTCCCTATCATCCTCTCGATGCAGAACTGCTTTCTATGGTGGACTACATAACCCCCAACGAGACCGAGGCGGGATATCTTACAGACATTGAGATCAATTCGATCGACGATGCGAAGGCGGCGGCTAAAAAGCTTCTCGATTCGGGCGTTAAGAACGTTATTATTACTCTCGGCGTAAACGGTGCTTACTATACCGACGGCAACAAGGAGATCCACGTTCCCGGTATTAAGGTAAAGGCTGTTGAGACCACGGGCGCGGGTGATGCGTTTAACGGCGGCTTCGTTACCGCAATCGGCGAGGGTATGGACGTTGAGACGGCTCTTAAGTTCGCTAACTGCACTGCGGCTATTTCGGTTACCCGTCTCGGTGCGGCACAGTCAATGCCCTCTCGCGAGGAAATTGACGCTTTTATGAAGGAAAAGTACGGTATCTGATTGATAACTGACAAAAAACGGTAAGAGAGCAACATTTCTTACCGTTTTATAAATTTTTTTTAAAATATGCGTCACATTTTTCTTGAAAGATCGACTTAATAAGTGAAGCAGCGAGTTTTAGCAATCTATATTGCGGAAAGGAGATTTATGAATGACAACATAATAATCAACGATCTTTTTATGCGAAAAGAATCGGCGCTTGATGCCCTTTCCGACAAATATTCGAGACTATATAATGACGTAATCAGACAAATCGTGCACGACGAATGTGACGTCAACGAGTGTGCAAACGACGTATTGCTTGCGGTGTGGAACAGCATTCCGCCAAATAAGCCTGAAAATCTATCGTCATACGTTTGTAAAATAGCACGTCGGATAGGAATCGATAGGTTAAGATACATCAAACGCCAAAAACGAGATCCGGACTATCTGATCGCGCTTTCCGAGTTGAACGATTGTTTTCCAAGTGGCGCTCGATTCGAATCTTTTGATGATAAAAATGAGGTTATCCGTACTGTATTATCTGATTTTATACGAGAGCTTGAGCCCAAGGTGCAAATACTGTTCGTGCGCAGATACATATATCTTGAATCGGTTGACAGTCTCTCAAATCGTTTTGGAATAAAGGAAAATAATATTTCAGCAATGCTGTACAGGGCGAGAAAAAGGTTAAAGAAAAAACTTGAAAGCAAGGGGGTAAGTGTATGAAGCATTCCAATAATAACGAAAAAATATTTGAACACTTTACGGAAATAGACGATGATCTGCTTGAGGTAGCGTTAAAAGTGGATAATGCAGATGAGCTTGAAAAATATTCAAACGCTAAAAGCCGCACAAAAAAATCAATATTCATAAAGCCTGCTTTCAGGAGATCGCTTGTCAGTGCGGCGTGCGTCACCCTGGTCGTTGGATTGGTGTTAGGCGGCTCGTTTATGCATCGAATAAACAATACAGGTGACCGGCTCTGTGGAGATGGCACGGAAGGACAGGAGACCGGACAGCAGACAGACAATGATATAGAGAATGAAACACAAAGCGGAGATATTGATAGCAACGTAGTCGAGCTGGATTCTCTTGATAAGATAAATTACTACGCTGCGGTAAAAATGACAAGCACGGTATTCTCAGATCTGTTTAACACTGCGGATGCAATTCCCTCTTATCTTTCTTCCGTCAAACATACCTCTCATAAAATACAGTTCCTTAGTGGCACAACCGATAATAACGGTGAAGAAGGAATTGAAACGGTAGAAGAAACCGAAATCGAAATTGAGACGGAGTCCGATACCTCAGACGACGATAATGACGATTATCTGTTTGATCTTCCCTTTGTAATTACGACCGCAATATATTTTGAGACCGAGATCACCGAGGATTGTGAGCCCTTGGCATCTCTGATAGGTACAGGCAGAGCCAGCGTGGTAATTACGGATCTGCACGTTAATGACAGACCTCGCGCTATGATAATCTTTAAAAATGGCGATAAATATTTCAACTGTATTACACAGATGAAAGATCTTGTTCAGGGCATTAATAACTTTCATTCAAACATATACATTGATGGATATGATCTGAAAAAAGATAACTCGAGATGTGCTCTGACATCCTTCATAATTGATCTCGATTTGGAAAACGGAGAAATAATGTCTGCACAGTGGAAGCCTTATTCAACCACGCCCTCAACCGCGCCAAGTTACCCCTTCTATATTTATGAGGACACGATAAAAATATCCAAGGAGCGCTATTCGTTTTCTATAGAGGACTTGGAAAATTACTATATCGGGATGGGCATGGATGTCGTTTCTCCAAAAAACGACGAGGATCAGGTAAAAACAGAAGAATTATTGATAACCGCTGGACGTAAGGAAATAGCACCGTACGGACACGTTCTTTGGGAAGAATATTATTCCGGTATTCCAGGATATTGGTCGTCCGAGATAGGTGAAAGCGTGGAACAATGGTTGATACCCGACCTTGAAGCAGGCAAGGAGGTTGAATTTCTCACGTTGGAAAGAGTCGGGCTTTTGGATTTATATGTGAGTGATGGCGGAACGGTAACATCCATTAAGGTATATCATACCAATGATGAGGGCAAAATCGTTCCCTTGGAAGACTTTATTATTGATGGAACTATATACTCTTTGGATTGGTTAGATATGGGCGAATGGTATGTCCTTATAACTGTAGAATGGCAAGGTGATTACATTGAAGATGCAAATATGTATGAATCGTGTTGTAAGGAATATTTCTTCAAATTGATCGTCTAACAAAAATTACGGCAACCTGCATCCAGGCAGGTTGCCGCTTTTCTTTTATCTCAAAAATTTAAATCTGTGTCTTAACTTTATAAAGTAGAACGTTATCAGTCTTGTAAGCGCTATATCGTATATGATAAACACCACGTTAACAAGCGCGTAAACACCGAATGCAAAAATTTCGCCGACGCCTTCCCCTCCGAAGACGTAAACAAAGGCATCTATCAGGTTTCCGCCCGACTGACCGAAAAACAGGAAATATGCGAGTGCAACGCTGATGAGCAGCGCGACGTTTAAAATTATAAGTTTCAGTACCCACGCGATCGGTTTTTTCAATCGCTCAAGCTTCTCCTTGAGTATCGGATAGTATCCGAAAAACAATAAGTAGAACCAGCCGCCCATAGTATGCGGCATAAGTATCACGGAAAGCAGACTAGTTACTGCGTATAAGAGCCATGGATATGCTCCGCCGAGCTCGATCACGGCAAATATGCAGAAAAAAGAAGCTAATGCCGCTACCGACAGGTCAAGCACCTCGATCACAGATCCGAGAAATATCAAAGCAACACCCATTGCTGCCAAAAGCGCAGCAAGGGTCATTTTTTTCGTTTTATGAGAAACTCCGCGAGACACGGTAATCCTCCTCTCTCAAGGTGCATTAACAGCAACGGATCAGGTCGCCGCCCATACATTCGCAGCAGCAATCCGCGCATATAAGCGTCTGACAAACGTCACAGCCCGAGCAACCTCCGGAATTGTTAGTGTTGTATCCACTACCGTATCCTCTTGCCTGCATATTGAGACGGTCAAGCGCCGCACGGTATTCCTGATTGGTGGGGTCCATCATACACGCGGTATTGATCATTCTTTGTGCATCGACGTAGTAGCCTCTCTTTATAAGCACGCAACCCATAAGATAGTGCCACTCGGCAGCTCGGTCGCCCTCGTTTATATTGTTGAGCTCTGCCTCTGCCGCACTAACGTTGCCCGAATTGATGTTTCTGCGCACATTTGCGTAGTTATATCCCGAAGAATTGCCCGAGGAGCTGTTGCGCGAGCCGTTATACGAAGAGTTGTAGGAGCTTCCGCGAGATCCCGATGAACGAATCTTCTGGATCTCCTCGTATGCGGAGTTGACTTCCTTCATTTTCTCTTCCGCAAGCTCCTTGAGGTCACCGTCGGAATACTTGTCGGGATGGTATTTGCGAGCAAGCTTTCTGTAAGCTTCTTTAATTTCGTCGTCGGTTGCGCTGGGAGATACCCCAAGCACCTTATACGGATCCTTATAGTCAGCCATTTTTATTTAACCTTTCGTGTTTTATCTCTTGAAGTCTTTTTGCCCTGACGCTTGGTTTTTCCGTCAAGCTCAAGGACGCGGTCAGCCACGTCGGGCATACCACGGTAGATTATATTCTTTATTATACCCTCAATATTTGGATTTTCACCAAATTCAATGAGATCAAATGCGGGCTCTGCCGCCAAAAGCTCGAGCTTGAGCGAGGTGGCAACGGCACGTTTTTTATCTTCATCAAGGCTTTGCGCGCCGTGCAGACATATAAACGGATTGAATCTTTCGTTTTTCAGGTCTCCGTCAAGATCGTCCACAGCGTCGACGATGTATATCCATTTTCCTATATGCAAGCCGATATTACGAAGTATTTTCGCATTATCTCCCTCAACACCGAAGGAAAGTATATCGGCAAGCAGTTCTCCGAATCGATCTGCGGGGGCGTCGACCGACGGAAACTTCTCTTTTTCAACCTCGGCAAGCTTTTTGAGCCCGTTGCTTATTTGTTCATCGAGCTTTGCATATTGCTTCAGCGCTTTTCTGCGCATCTTTTTTGCCAATGGCTTTGTCAAGCGAGCCTTTAATCTTTTGATTCCCTTTTCATCGTTCAGATCATCTGCGGTTTTGCCCCAGACGAGTAATGCCGAAGCGTAGGCACAGTATGCAAGAGAATCGCAAAAATCGAGATATACGCGCTTTTTGAATGGGTGCGCGATACATCTTCCCGTCTTTATCGCGGGATCTTCTCCCGATATCGCAAGGCGCAAAAGAGCCAGAAAGACCATATCGTAGCTCAGGGTCATTCGCGAACACTGTCCCGTGCATTTGCCCTGCGCGCGACACATTCCACAATAGACTGCCCTGTAATATTCGTTTTCGCGAACACGCAGCTCGGGCGTGTCGGTGCGGATATATCCGAACATAGCTCTTCTCCATGGAAATCACATAATATACTTTATAATACACTATTTGTAAGAAAAAGGCAAGAGTTTTTTGTAAACATTTCTTGAGTTTGTGTGAATTCTGTGTGTTTTCGGGCATTTTTGCGTCGAATATGGTTTTGGGTCGGGATTGAAGCGCTGTTTTTTTTATTTTTATTGCATATTTTTGCGAAAATCTCTTGAAAAATCAGCAAAAATAGGTTATACTATAATTTGGTATAAATTTGAAATATTTTTTGGAGGAAAAAAGATAAAATGTCACTTACACTTAACAAATCTACAAAATTTGACGGCGTTAAGGGTCCTGTGCTGACTATCGTTATGGACGGCGTAGGTCTTGCTCCCAACACCGTTTCCAATGCGGTCGCTACTGCATATACTCCCAATCTTGACGCGCTTATGGCGAACTATCCCATGGTTGCCCTCAAGGCGCACGGAACTGCCGTTGGTCTTCCCTCTGATGACGATATGGGTAACAGTGAGGTCGGTCACAACGCTCTCGGCGCAGGTCAGGTATTTGCGCAGGGTGCAAAGCTCGTTACACAGAGCATCGAAAGTGGCAAGATGTTCGCATCGGGCACTTGGCAGGAGGTAGTCGGCAACGTTAAGGCAAACGGCTCTACTCTGCACTTCCTCGGACTCTTCTCCGACGGTAACGTTCACTCTCACATCGATCACCTCAAGGCTATGATCGCACAGGCGAAGGCTGAAGGCATCGCTACTATCCGCGTACACATTCTTATCGACGGACGTGACGTTGGTGAAACAAGCGCGCTTGAATACATCGATCCCTTTGAAGAATACATCGCTTCCCTCTGCGACGAAAATTGCAACATCAAGATCGCAAGCGGCGGCGGACGTATGAAGATAACTATGGACAGATACGAAGCAGATTGGTCTATGGTTTCTCTTGGCTGGAAGACCCACGTGCTTGGCGAGGGCAGACAGTTTGCAAGCGCTCACGAGGCTGTTGAGACATACAGAGCTGAGCTTCACGTTATCGACCAAGATCTCCCCCCCTTCGTCAT